>CAZUAK010000178.1:0-1521 GCA_964618395.1 uncultured Sangeribacter sp. | reverse complement strand
ATCTCTTCCGAAGAGAGTGTGACGATAAACCTCGATCTTCCATGTGTACGGATGCTGATAATAAGAGTGTTGCGACGGCGCCTGACGGCGTTGGCGACGCCGTAGGCGTGGAAAACCGGAAGTGGTTCGTGGCCATCGTCGGCCACAACACCGAGAAAGCCTCCCAGAAGAGGCTCGAAGAATTAGGCCACGAGGCCTATGTCGCCAAGCAGACCGTCGTGCGCGTCTGGAAGAACGGGCGCAAGGCCAGGGTCGACAGGGTGATCATCCCCTCGGTCGTCTTCATCAGATGCACCGAGGATGAGCGCAGGGAAATCGTCGGGCTGCCCTTCGTCAAGAGGTTCATGATGAACAAGGCTGCCAACGTGCAGGGACAGGTGAAGTCCCTCGCCGTCATCCCGCAGAAGCAGATCGACACGCTCCGCTTCATGCTCGGACAGTCCGACATCCCGGTCGACTTCGTGGACGCCCCCATCCGGATGCATGACAGGGTCGTGGTCACCCGCGGCAACCTCCAGGGCATGGAGGGTGAGGTCATCCACACCGAATCGGGCAAGAGCGAGGTCATAGTCCGCATCGACATCCTCGGATCGGCCAAGCTCTCGATAGAGACCATAAACCTGGAAATACTGAAATAGGCCGGCTCAAAGGCCTGTGCCGTTTTCCGCAGTCATATACCTTAATATAATAGCAACCATCAGAATTCCCATGCGAATCAAAACCATACTCGGAGGGATTGTCGGGGCGGCCTTGCTGCTGAGCTCCTGCTCCACGCCCAAGAACATCACTTATTTCCCCGAGCTCAACACCGGGTCGATAGTCCAGGCCGAGCGGATGCTCGAGATCCGCGTCAAGCCGGAGGACAAGCTTTCCATCGTCGTCAGCACGCAGGACCCCAGTCTGTCGAGTCTCTTTAACCTCTTGACTGTGCAGAACCGTGCCGGAGGCACTACCTCGTCGACCAAGACGGTCGGGAATGCTTCGAACAGCTCAAACGGCCAGGTCTCATTCTATACGGTTGATTCCTACGGCGACATCAACTTCCCCGTTTTGGGCAAGATCCACATCGCCGGGCTGACACGCGAACAGATCGCCGAGAAGATCGCGGACGAGCTCATGAAGGCTGACCTGGTCAAGGATCCGATAGTCACAGTCGAGTTCGCCAACACAGGCATATCCATAATCGGCGAGGTGAAATCCCCCGGCCGGTATGAGTTCAACAAGGACCGCCTCACCATCGTGGACGCGATCGCCATGGCGGGAGACCTCACCATGAACGGCCTGCGCGAGAACATCCTGGTTATGCGCAACCTCGGCAACGGACGGCAGGAGGCCTACCGCGTGAACATGCTCAACGCGCAGGAGCTCGCTTCCTCGCCCGCCTTCTACCTGCAGCAGGACGACCTCATCTACGTCGAGCCCAACGACAAGGCCAAGCGCGAGACCACCCCGAACGGCAACACCCCCTACACCCCCTCGTTCTGGGTCTCGATGGGCTCGTTCGGCGTGACGATTGCAACC
>CAZUAK010000177.1:0-1699 GCA_964618395.1 uncultured Sangeribacter sp. | reverse complement strand
TGCCTTTCGGAGTGTGCCCTTTATTTCAGGATTTTACGCGAGCCGTTGACATAGATGCCCGGCGCTGTGGGCTCGGTGACGGGACGTCCCTGAAGATCATACCATCGGTCGGCTTTCGTTTCGGAGGGAAGCTCGGTCACCCCTGACTCTGTGGCGAAGGTGCATATCGTTTTCAGAGCGGAGGTCGCGCGTCCGTTCGTGCTGTCGAACAAGGGAGCGTTATACCATCCCGAGAGCGATGTGCCGAAAGCGTTATACTCCATCCACCACCAGAAGAGCCCCGTGACGTTCTGGTGTTTCTCAAGGGTGGCGACGAGGTCTTTGGCATACTGATTCTGACCGGCGTCAGAATACTTCCACGTTCCGGAGAAGTCATGTGTCGTCCCCGGGACCTCCCACTTGTAGGCATAACCGGTCTCCACAATCATTATCTGCCGGTCGGGACAGAGGCTCTCAAGCTCTGTGAGGGACTTGTCCAGGGTCTCCATGTTTCCGTGAAAATAGGGATAATAGCTGAGGCCTATGATGTCATAATCCAAACCGGAGTTCCGGATACGTTTGTAAAACTGGGTCAGCTCCGTGGTAGAGCCGGAACGCTCCGTGTGGATGACGATCTGAGCGTCGGGACACACCTCGCGACAGGCTCGCCCGGCCGCTTTCAAGAGGTTGGTGAACCGCTCCCAGCCTTTACCCGAAGAGGGATATATCTTATCGGCCGTCACTCCCGGCTGACCCCACATCATGCCGTATGAAATCTCGTTACCCGTCTGAATGAATGTCGGGACAACACCGTTTTCACCGAGCGTGACGAGTGTCTCGCGGGTATAGTCATAGATGGTTTCGACGAGCTGCTCTTCAGAGAGGCCTGCCCACTCCAGGGGTGTCCACTGTTTCGCGGGGTCGGCCCAAGTGTCCGAATAATGGAAATCGAGCATGAGTGCGAAACCGTTGTCCACGATGCGTTTGCACAGCGGGAGGATATAATTGAGGTCCTGACAGGCATTGGGGTCTGCCTTCAGGTCCGGATTTGAGGAGTCGGCATATTTCCGGGCATAGAGTTCAGGGTTGACGAAGAGGCGGACGCGCATGGCGTTCATTCCCTGCTCATGCAGCCAGGGGAGCAACTCGGCGATGACCTTGCCCTCATGGGTTTTATAGACTGCCCCGGCCTCCTCATACTCCGGAAGCAGGGAGATGTCACCGCCGACATAGCGGGTAGCGCCCGAAGCCGCAAACGTTCCGAACGCCGCCACCAAAGCGCAAAACAGACAAAAGAAGTATCTCATGGTAGATTCAATTTGGTTCACAACGCAAAGATAATCAATCCCGCCGATACATGAAAAAAAGCAACCCCGGGGGGTTGCTTTTTTGTGCTTTCGATAAGAGGGGAAACGGGATTAGCCGTTTACTTTCTTCATGTAGGCGATGAGGTCGAGAACCTTGTTTGAGTAACCGATCTCGTTGTCGTACCAGGAGATGACCTTGACGAAGTTGTCGGTCAAGTAAACACCTGCGGTGGCGTCGAAGATGGAGGTCAGCGGGCAGCCGAGGAAGTCGGAGCTTACCACTGCGTCTTCGGTGTAGCCGAGGATGCCCTTGAGTTCGCCTTCAGAAGCGGCCTTCATGGCAGCGCAGATCTGCTCTTTGGTAGCGGGCTTCTCGAGGTTGCAGGTCAGGTCGACTACAGAAACGTCGAGGG
>CAZUAK010000176.1:0-1771 GCA_964618395.1 uncultured Sangeribacter sp. | reverse complement strand
ACATCTTCAAGGCCCTCGGCGTGACCATCGGCACCGAAGAGGACTCGAAGGCCCCCAACCTCTCGAAGCTGCGCTATCACAAAGTCATCATCATGACCGATGCCGACGTCGACGGCGCGCATATCGCCACGTTGCTGATGACCTTCTTCTTCCGTCAGATACGCCCCATCATCGACAACGGCTACCTCTACATCGCCACACCGCCGTTGTATAAGTGCACCACCAAGGGAAAGAACAAGACGACCGAGTACGCATGGACCGAACAGCAGGTTCAGCGCTTTGTCGACACTTTCTGCGGCGGTGACCGTTCGAAGATGGAGATTCAGCGATACAAGGGTCTGGGTGAGATGAACCCTGACCAGCTCTGGGAGACCACCATGGACCCGGAGAACCGCATGCTCAAGCAGGTGACGCTCACCGACGCCGCCGAGGCTGACCGCACCTTCTCCGTGCTGATGGGCGACGACGTGGCTCCCCGCCGCCAGTTTATCGAGGACCACGCCTCATACGCCAACATCGACGCATAACACATTGATGCCCAATGGGAAAAGTCTGCATTATCTATAACTTCGCCCCACACTATCGGGAGTCCATCTTTCAACTGATGGACCGCGAGTGGGATTGTGAGTGGTTTTTCGGGGAGAATACCTCTGACATTAAGGGTCTTGACCTTAAGAAACTGAAACACGCGAGCACCGTACCCAACAAGTACCTTACCGGATCTGTCTACTGGCAAAAAGGAACAGGCAAACAGATACGCGACAAGAAATATGACAGATATATCTTATTGGGGGAGCCTAAGATACTTTCGTCATGGTGGGTTCTGCTTCAGAGACGCCTTCTTTTTAGAAACAAGAAAGTCTATCTCTGGACTCATGGATGGTACGGACGTGAAGGGTTTCTTAAAAAATGGATGAAGCGTTTGTATTTCGGAATGGCCGACCATGTCTTTACATACGGAGAGTATGCAAAAGGAGAGGCGGCTAAACAAGGTTTTGACGCCACGAAGATAAGCCCTATCCATAATTCTCTCGACCATGAGCGCCAGATTCGTCTACGAGCTGAACTGAAGCCTACCGATATTTATAAGGATCATTTCGGGAATGATAGACCTACCCTTATATTCATCGGACGTCTAACGGCTGTCAAACGTCTCGACCTTCTGCTTAAGGCCCTGGCCAAACTGAAAAAGGACGGCAAAATCTATAACCTTGTGATGATAGGGGGTGGTCAGAAGGAAGCCGAACTTAAAAAAGAGGCCGAGAATTTGGGTCTCTCTGAAAATGTATGGTTCTACGGCCCCTGTTATGACGAACGACAGAACGCCCAACTCCTTTATGATGCCGACCTCTGTGTCTCTCCGGGCAATGTCGGCCTCACCTCTATTCATTCAATGGTGTTTGGGACTCCGGTTATCTCTCACAATGACTTCAACTGGCAGATGCCCGAGTTTGAAGCCATCAAGCCAGGAAAGACCGGAGACTTCTTCAAATTTGGAGATACAGTTGATCTCAGCCGTGCCATAGAGGAATGGTTCACCACCCATCCGGACCGCGACAAGGTAAGAAAGGATTGTTTTGATGAAATTGACACTTACTGGACTCCGGAATATCAAATGCAGGTTCTCCGGAAAGTCCTGAACTAAGAAAGAGGCCAAGCCGAATTCGGCTTGGCCTCTTTCTTTATGGATTATCAGCTTAGCAACCCATCGGGCAGCGGGGCTTGATCTGCTTGAAGAAGTCGTTGCCCTTGTCGTCAACGAGGATGAAGG
>CAZUAK010000175.1:0-1779 GCA_964618395.1 uncultured Sangeribacter sp. | reverse complement strand
AGGTCGAGGGTGGCGTCGAGGGCCGTCTTGATGCGGTCGGAGCCGAGGTTGATGTCGGGGAGGGCTTCGCCGGGAGCGGGGATGAGCGTGAAGTTGACGGTGGCGTCGCCACGGTTCTTCTTGTCGTGTGACATGAGCTCGAGCAGCGGCGTGTATTGCCCGCAGGTGAATGGGAACGCGGGATATTGCTCACGCAATACCCGTGCGTACTGATAGACCACATCGGAGTCAAGGCCGAGTTCGAGGCGCGAGAGTATGAGCTCGGTCAACATTCCCCACGCCACCGCTACCCCGTGAGGAACGGGACGCCCCTTCTCGCGCGCAAGACTCTCAAACGCATGTCCGGCCGTATGGCCGAAGTTCAATATCTTTCTGAGACCCCTCTCGCAGGGGTCTTTTTCCGTTATGTCCTCCTTGATGGCTATGGTCCGCCTTATCAAGGGATTCAAGACGGCTGTGTCCGGCCTGGAGAAGTCATCCAACCTCATCAGCGCGTAATAGAGGTCCTTGTCGGCTATGAGGCCGGTCTTCAACATCTCGGCCATTCCGGAGAGAATCTCCAATGGGGGAAGCGTAGTCAGGAACTCCGCCTCGGCAATCACCGCCAAGGGCTTGCGGAAGACCCCTATCTCGTTCTTGAGGCCGTTGAAGTCTATGCCGGTCTTACCACCGACCGAGGCATCGGCCATGGCCAAGAGAGTTGTGGGGACGTTGACATAGTCCACACCGCGTTTAAAGGTCGCTGCGGCGAATCCGCCGACGTCGGTGACCGTTCCCCCGCCGAAGTTGATTACGAGCCCGTCACGGGCCGTTTTCGCGTCAGAGAGGGCCTTCCAGATGGCGGTCAGCGTCTCCAGGTCCTTCTTTTCGGCCGGAATGACCGTGACCGGCGAGTCGCCGAGCGCGGGGACCAGCTCGCGGAGCCTGCGGAGCCACAGCAGACCGACATTGGAGTCGGTGATGACGAAGGCTGAGCTTCGCGCTTCAATCAGTTCCTGAAGACGTTTCATTCGGGACGGAATCGTCAGAAATAGTGTGTTTGTCGTAGCGGTCACGGCCTGCCGTGACCGCAGAAGGGTGTGGAATCGGGGGGTTACAGTGTCGGCAGCAATGTCGGCAGAGCATCGGCGAACTCGTTCATGGAAGCGTAAATCGCCGTGGGGTGCTCCTTCTCGAAGGCCTCGCGCGGGATGGGTCCTGTCGTGATGGCGAATGTGCGCAGTCCGGCTGCCACACCGGCCCTCACTCCGAGCGGCGCGTTCTCAATGACTATCGTGTCTTCGGGACGGCTTCCGGAGAGTGCGAGCCCCTTCAGATAGGGTTCCGGATCCGGTTTCCCATGCGTGACGTCAAGCGCCGTCACCCGACGCTCGGGCGGGAACGCACCGGGATAGTCAACCTCCAACCGGTCTATGAGCGACGACTGGGCCGACCCGGTGACCAACACCGTCTGCCACCCGGCATCGCGCAGGGCCTTTATCATCCTGTCGGCACCGGGCATCATCTCCTTGCGTCCCAATTCGACGAAATACCGTGCCTTGCGGGCGTAGAGGTCCTTAATCTCCTCAGGCGAGGGGACGGGGCGCCCGTTGCGCTTGAAGATAAGTTCTATCGTGGCCGCGCCGGTCATTCCTTCATACAGGAAAAACTCCTCTACGGTTGCCTGCAGTCCGAGTTCGGTTATCAGACGGTGCCACGCCCTTGCGTGATAGGGCATGGAGTCATACAGGACACCGTCCATGTCTATAAGTGCTGTCTTCATTACGTTTCGATTTGTTT
>CAZUAK010000174.1:0-1920 GCA_964618395.1 uncultured Sangeribacter sp. | reverse complement strand
ACAGGCTTCCAGCCTGTTCAAATAAACCTGAAAACCGATAAACCCTCTCACAATTTAATTGTGAGAGGGTTTTTTTATGGTTTTTAAGCATTTGTGTTAACTTATTGTAGTCAGTTGCTTTTTTTCTGGGATTACTCTAATTTCCAGGGATTTAAAAGATTTTCCATCTCACGCAGATTCTTTTAAATCCTTAGGGTCTTGGTCAGTTGGTGTAGAGGAAGCGCTTGATGGAGCGCTTGGGGGTCTTCTCGAATTCGTTGGGGACCAGCGTGATTTTGGCGAGGCGCTCGTAGGGGGCAACGAGCTTGTTGAGCTCGGTGCGGACGTTCTCCATCGTGGCGTCCATGTCGGCTCCGGCGATGCCGAGGCGGTCGGCCGCTTCATAGTCCGGATAGACAAGCCCGACGAGCTTGCCGTCGCGCTCGACAACAAGGCTCTCCGCCACAAAGGGCATGTTGTTGAGCTTGGCCTCAATCTCCTCGGGATATATGTTCTGTCCCGAGCCGGAGAGTATCATCGTCTTCGACCGGCCGCGAAGGTAGAGGACACCCTCTTTGGTGCGCGTACCCATGTCGCCGGTCAGCAGCCAGCCATCCTCGGTGAAGACCTTGGCCGTCGCCTCCGGGTTCTTGTAGTAACCCTTCATCACGTTCGTTCCGCGGACGGCGATTTCGCCCGGGATGTTCTCCGGGTCGTCGGACAGAATCTTCGACTCCATAGTCGGCAGGGTCTTGCCCGAAGAGCCGACCTTGAACTTGGTCCACGGTGAATAGGAAATCAGCGGACCGCACTCCGTCATGCCGTAGCCGACGGTGAAGGGGAACTTGATTTTGTGAAGGAACTCCTCGACCTCATGGTTGAGCGGTGCTCCGCCTACGATGACCTCCTCGAACTCGCCGCCGAAGGCATCTATCAGTTTCTTGCGTATCTTCGAGTAAATGATTGTGTCGAGGAAGGGCACCGCCAAGGTCCAGCGCATGGTACCCTTCGAAATCATCGGCAGGATCTGGTTCTTGTATATCTTTTCGAGAATCAGCGGAACGCAGATGACGAGGTGTGGCTTCACCTCGGCCAGGGCCTTCAGGAGCACGCGCGGCGAGGGGGTCTTGCCGAGCAGCGTCACGTGAGAGCCGACCGCCAACGGGGTCAGCATGTCGAAGGCGCAGCCGTAGGCGTGGGCCAGCGGCAGGAACGCCAGCGCGCGCGACGAACGGTAGTGGAGGACAGTCTCCATGCCGAAGCAGACGTTGCCCGCAAGGTTCTCGCCGGTCAGCATCACGCCCTTTGAGAATCCGGTTGTGCCCGAGGTGTAGTTTATCTCGGCCAGCTCGTCGTTTGAGCGGTCCACATACTTCACGTCAAGCGAGGTGTATGTCTCCGGATAGCGGCGGTGGAATCGCCGCTTGAGGAGCCGGACGGCCCGGGACAGCTCCAGACCCGAACGCTCGTTGAGGACGGTGCGTCCGTCGGTCGAGAGGACACCCTTCACGTTGAGCAGTGCGTCGGGCTCGATATGTTCCCAGATTGTGGGCGACACATAGAAGAGGCCCGCCTCGGAGTGGTTGACGATATGGGCGATGTCCACGGGGTTGAACTCCGAGAGGATGGGGACGATGACCGCGCCGTATGTGATGACGCTCATGTAGATGATGACCCAGTCGATAGAGTCCTTTCCGCAGAGGGCTATCTTGTCGCCCGGCTTGAGGCCGAGCGACTCGAAGAGCAGATGGTTGCGGGCGATGATGGTCGCCAGGTCTCCGTAGTTGAGGGTCTGGCCAGTGGGATAATCGGTCAGAGCCGGGAGGTCCCAGTTCTCTATCATCGACTTCTCGTAGATTTTTATCAGGTTGTGTATTTTCATAGTGGTGGGGTGGTTATTCGAGGTGGTCGAGAAACTCGAGAAACTCGAGAAACTCGAGA
>CAZUAK010000173.1:0-1923 GCA_964618395.1 uncultured Sangeribacter sp. | reverse complement strand
TGCCCTGGAAGGGTTATAACTACGAGGATGCTATCGTGCTCAACGAGCGCATGGTCAAGGAGGACATCCTGACCTCTGTCCATGTAGACGAGTACACCCTCGAGGTCCGCGAGACCAAGCGCGGTATGGAGGAGCTCACCTCTGACATCCCGAACGTCTCGGAGGATGCCACCAAGGACCTTGACGAACGCGGAATCATCCGTGTCGGCGCATACGTGGTCCCCGGCGACATCATGATCGGTAAGATCACCCCGAAGGGTGAGAGCGACCCCACCCCCGAGGAGAAGCTGCTGCGCGCCATCTTCGGCGACAAGGCCGGCGACGTGAAGGATGCCTCGCTGAAGGCTTCACCCTCGCTGAAGGGTGTCGTTATCGGCACCAGCCTCTTCTCTCGCGCAGACAAGAAGAAAGGCGCAAACCGCAAGAGCGCAAACGCCCAGCTTCCCCTGCTCGACAGCAAGTATGAGGACATCCAGCAGAAGCTCAAGGAGAAGATGATCGGCAAGATGGAGACCCTCCTGAAGGGTTACAAGTCTGAAGGCGTCACCGACTATATCGGCGCCGAGGTCATCGCCAAGGGCATGCCGTTCAGCGAGGTCAACTTCGGCGAACTCAACCTCGAGTCCGTCAACCTCAGTCACTGGACCGACGACGAGCGTATCAACAACATGGTCACCCAGCTCGTGACCAACTATCTGAGGAAGTCCAAAGAGATTGACTCCGAGCTCCGCCGCAAGAAGTTCGACCTCACCATCGGTGACGAACTCCCCTCGGGCATCATGAAGATGGCCAAGGTCTACATCGCCAAGAAGCGTAAGATCGGTGTGGGCGACAAGATGGCAGGCCGTCACGGAAACAAGGGTATTGTGTCTCGCGTGGTCCGTCAGGAAGACATGCCGTTCCTTGAAGACGGCACTCCGGTCGACATCGTCCTCAACCCCCTGGGTGTGCCCTCGCGAATGAACATCGGCCAGATCTTCGAGACCGTTCTCGGCTGGGCCGGACGCGAGCTCGGCGAGAAGTTCGCCACTCCTATCTTCGACGGTGCGTCGCTCGACGACCTCAACGAGTGGACAGACAAGGCCGGTCTTCCCCGCTACGGCAAGACCTACCTCTATGACGGCGGAACCGGCGACCGCTTTGACCAGCCCGCCACAGTCGGCGTCATCTACATGCTGAAGCTCGGCCACATGGTCGAGGACAAGATGCACGCCCGTTCCATCGGTCCGTACTCGCTCATCACCCAGCAGCCTCTCGGCGGTAAGGCCCAGTTCGGTGGCCAGCGCTTCGGTGAGATGGAGGTTTGGGCGCTCGAGGCCTTCGGCGCGTCACACATCCTTCAGGAGATACTGACCATCAAGTCTGACGACGTCACAGGCCGCTCAAAGGCATACGAGGCAATCGTCAAGGGCGATCCGATGCCGAATCCCGGTATCCCCGAGTCGCTCAACGTGCTTCTCCACGAGCTCCGCGGTCTCGGCCTGAGCATCAACCTCGACTGATCACACCGTCACGTCAGCCTCACCGCCTCGTGTCGCTGACAAGGCGTGACGAACGTCGATTTAAACAAGCATTCTCCGGAAGTCTCTCCCCGCTCCGGCACGTCCCGGAGCGGGGGCAGCTCCCGAAACATCATATAATTATACCCCCAAATGGCGTATAGAAGAGAAAACTCAATCAAGAGCAACTTCTCCAAGATCACCATTTCTCTGGCCTCTCCCGAGGAAATCAAAGAGAAATCAAGCGGTGAAGTTCTCAAACCCGAAACTATCAACTACCGTACATACAAACCCGAGCGCGACGGTCTTTTCTGCGAGAAGATTTTCGGCCCTGTAAAGGACTACGAGTGCCACTGCGGAAAGTACAAACGTATCCGCTACAAGGGTATCGTCTGCGACCGCTGCGGCGTGGAGGTGACCGAGA
>CAZUAK010000172.1:0-1961 GCA_964618395.1 uncultured Sangeribacter sp. | reverse complement strand
GTCCCTGGTTCCGTGCAACAGGTTTGTCGAAGGTGGTGCGCTTATACTCAGAACCCCAAAACGTCGGCCATACTGAAGAACCCCTGCTTCCCGGCAAGCCACTCGGCTGCGATGACCGCCCCCAAGGCGAAGCCGCGGCGCGATTTCGCGCTGTGGGTCAGCGTGATGCTGTCCTCGGGAGAGTCCCAGCAGACGCTGTGAATCCCCGGAACCTCACCCTCGCGCCTGCACCCGACCGGAAGGGTGTCCTCTCCGACAGCCTTCGGCGCCGGAGCTTTTGCCCCCTCTTCAGGCTGAGAAGCCGGGCTGACCTCCTCCCACTGACCGAGGCGGTCCGAGACAGAGATGATGTCTTCGGCCAGAGTGATGGCCGTTCCGGAGGGATGGTCGAGCTTATGTATATGGTGGACCTCCTCCATAGAGGGCTTGTATTGGGGATACGGCTTCATCAGCTCCGCTAAGCGGCGGTTTACGGCGCGGAAGATGTTGACCCCGATAGAGAAGTTTGAGCTGTGGAGCAGCGTTCCCTTCCCTTTGTCGCAAATCTCCTTCATCTCCGGGAGCTCGCGCTGCCAGCCGGTCGTGCCGGAAACGACCGGAACGCCGGCCGCGAAACACTTCAGCACGTTGTCCACGGCTGCCGAAGGTATAGAGAACTCAATGGCCACGTCGGCGTGGTGGAACTTCCTGGACTCGAACACCTCCCACTCATCGGGTGTGTCGACAATGGCGACGATTTCGTGGCCGCGTTCGCGAGCGACCTCCTCAATCATCTTTCCCATCTTCCCGTATCCAATAATCGCGATTTTCATAGACACCTATCAAAAGTATAAAACCAAATAAACTGTATGGACACCCCCGAAAGAAGTACAGATAAATTGTAGGGACATGCCTTCGGCATGTTCACCCCTGCGTGTGCAAAAGACCCCCTGAATAAAAACGACGTCTCAGAACCCGAACGCGACGTTGTCGATATACAGCGCGAGGCCTTCCGTGCCGACAAAGGGTTCGCCGCAGGTCGAGGAGGCCATGACGAGCACGTGGGTCGGGGTCTCGTCAGGCTCGGCCCAGCCGACCTCGTTGACCGGCACCATCTTGCCCTTCGAGTTCTTGGCATAATAGGCCTTGTCACCGCTCAGCAGACCCATCCAGGGCTTGTAGAAAGACTGTTTGGTGATGTCGCCGTAGTGAATCTTCAACTGATGACCCTTTGTCCAGGGGATGGACTTGCTGTAGCGCTCGCGTCCGGTGCCCACACGCTTGGCATAGAGCTTCCCGTCTGCATCTTCCCACCGTTTCTGGAGCAGGACATAGACTTCGGCCTGGTCGCGTCCCTGGAGCGTCTTTTTCGCGCCGAGGCCCGAGGCCTTCGTGCGGGTGTTGACGTCGGGCATCTCAACCTTGAAGTCATAGACCAGCGCCACGGGCCGCTTGGTGTAGGGCATACCCATCTCCATCTTGGCGAAGGGGGCCTTGGTGTTGGTGACCGGCTCGTGGAGCTGACCGAGGAAGATTGTGCCCGGGACCATGACATCCATGTTGATGATGCCGAGGGCCTTGACATGTTCCATCTTGGCCTCGACCTTGGCGACGGTATTGCCGTTGATGACGGCCGGAGAGGCTGAGTTTGCGGCCTTCACGACGCCGGCTACCTTGGCATAGACGTTGCTGGTCGCCCAGGGAGACCCTCCGAGGTTTGTATAGGGCTTATTGCCCGTCGTGTGGCCCTTGGGGGCTATCTCATAGAGCGTCTTGGTCTTGCCGCCGATTATCTTGGACTCCTTTATGTCGCGGGTATACCAGTTTGAGAAGTCGCCATATTTAATCGGCTCCAGCCGCAGGGCCGAGAGCGGGAGCGCGGAGCACCCGATCAGTGCGGCCATCAGATAAAAGACAAACGTGTGTTTCATAAAAAGATCCGCTAAGACCCCGCAAAGTTACACAAAATCCGCGACATTTCC
>CAZUAK010000171.1:0-2037 GCA_964618395.1 uncultured Sangeribacter sp. | reverse complement strand
ACTATATACTTAAGACTAATACTAAAGACTCTCACTCTCTCGAGAACGAGCGCGAGCGAGATTTAAAAAAAGAAAAAGTTTTAGGTTTTAATGTTCCGGTCGCTTCGCGCCCGGAAGAAAAAATTGGCAAAGCCGAAGCGGCAAAGTCAGAACAGCCGTTACTGACCGATACCATCCTAAAAGAAAAGGGGGGCGCGGCCGCGGCGGCGACAACGGTGGGAACGTCAAAGGGAACGGCGCAGGGAATACCGGCCGCGCTGTCGGAGATGACGGTCGAGCAGAGAAGGGCGGTGGCGCTGGCAGAGGCGGAGAAGATTCGTAAAGACGTGCTCTCTCGCTCCAGCTCGCTCGAGGCTCTCGCTGCAGCCCGCCACGCGACCGTCGATGAGGTGAAACAGGCCATCGAAGACATCCTGGGCGACTGGTGTGACGGCGGTGTCGTCCATATCCGCAACGGTGACTTCGACCTTGGCGACGCCTCGCTCCACCTCAGACGGCTCATTCCCGTAAAGCTGAACCTCATCAAGCGAGAAAAACAAAGTATCAACTCAAATAATAACCATAAAAACATTACCAACTATGCGGCAGAAAAATACGCCCGCCAAAGAGCTTTTGAACCTACTAAAATTAGACCCTCAGAGTTCTCCATTGAGATATAGTCTTCCGCAGGACGTGAAGATCGTAGAGGACCGAATATACAAATGCTGCGTCAGACGCTGTTACCGTATGGGTCAGCTGTTTGACTTGACGCCCGAAATCCACGCGCACTTGAAGCGTGCCGCCCGATGGCTCACAGACCAGAACGACAAGCCGTGGATCATGTTCGCCGGCTACCTGGGCAACGGCAAGACATGCCTGGCCTTGGGAGTGCTCGAGGCGTTCAGAATCCTGGGACCCGATACGGATCCGACCCTGCAAAAGACAATCCGCTTCATGGAAGCAAAGGACATCTGTGAGTTGGCTGCAACCGACAGGAAGGCATATCAAAACCTCGTGACCTGCGACTTCCTGGTCATCGACGACCTCGGCTATGAGCCGATAGAGATAACGAGTTACGGCATGCTCCTCACACCTGTCATAGACCTGCTGGCGAAACGCTACAGGATGCGGCTCCAGACCGTGATAACCACCAACCTTCAAGGTCACGAGTTTGAGCCCCGCTATGGCGCAAGGATAGTTGACCGAATCAAAGAGGCAGCCGTGCGTCTCCCCTTCAAGGACACCTCCTTCCGCCTCGATGATCCCGAGGAGAATTAGCCCAATGAGAAGGCTGTCGCAGCTGTAGGCCGAAGGAAAGCCTCTCGTAGCCTTAGCCTAATGAGAGACCTGTCTTGGCGTGACGCGGATATGGCTGCTGACGGGGTGACGTCTATGGGAGGTGGCGGTGTTGCGGGTGTCGGGCAAAATGAGTAATTTTGTGGGCCATGAAAACCACTATAATTACCATACTTCTGCTTATCATCTCCAATGTGTTCATGACCTTCGCATGGTACGGGCACTTGAAACTGGAGTCGGCCGGAATCTCAAAGAACTGGCCCCTGTACGCCGTCATACTCCTGTCGTGGGGTATCGCGCTGATAGAGTATTGCTTCATGATACCGGCAAACAAGATGGGGTATGCCGAGAACGGCGGACCGTTCACCCTGTTCCAGCTCAAGGTTGTTCAGGAAGTTATCACTCTGACGGTCTTCACCGTCATCGCCATGTTCTTCTTCTCCGGAGAGAAATTCCACTGGAACCACATAGCAGCCTTCATCTGCCTCGTCGGAGCCGTCGTCTTCGTCTTCTGGCCCCAGAAATAGCCCCTCGTCACTCTAATCCATACACATAAAGCATTGTAGCGCAGGCTTCCAGCCTGCCCGAAGACGTTCCAGCCTGTTCCGGAGACTCGGGGCAGGCTGGAAGCCCTTGGTGTTAACTTAAAGGATATAAAAGATTTCATCTCACGCAGATCCGGGTGGCTGAGCTGGCGCTCAGCCGTACCCTCGGGGCGCAGATGGGGGCAGGATTTAACGCAGATTTTTTATTTGTAATTTA
>CAZUAK010000170.1:0-2092 GCA_964618395.1 uncultured Sangeribacter sp. | reverse complement strand
CTGACTGTCTGCACGGTGACCTCTCGCAGGCGCAGCGTGACCTGGCGATGAAGAAGTTCCGTGACCATGTGACGCGCCTTCTTGTGGCTACCGACGTGGCCGCCCGAGGCCTTGACGTGGACGACCTCACCCACGTCATCAACTATGGCCTTCCTGACGATGTCGCTGTCTATACCCACCGTTCGGGACGTACCGGACGCCCCAACAAGACCGGTGTCTCTGTGGCCATCATCCACTCGCGCGAGAAATCGAAACTCAAACTCATCGAGAAGAAGATCGGCAAGACCTTCGAATACCGCAAGGTGCCTACGCCGGAACACATCATCGAGAAGCAGCTCTATAACCTCGCCGACCGTCTTGAACGTGTGGCCGTCAACGAGGAGGAAATCTCGAAATATCTCCCCGGCGTGCGCAAGAAACTCGAGTGGCTCTCTGAAGAAGACCTCTTGAAGCGTGTCCTCTCGCTGGAGTTCAACCGTCTGCTGAACTACTATCAGAACATGCCCGACATCGATCTCAACGCCGATGACAAGGGTGGACGCGACCGCGGTGACCGCAAGGAACGCGGACGCCGCGAGAAGGGTGACAAGGACCGCCGCACAGCCGAGCCGGGCATGGAGCGTCTGATGCTCAACATCGGTAAGGCCCAGGGCTTCTTCCCCGGAAACCTCATGGAACTGGTCAATAAGTCTGTCGTCGGCTCGAAGCCCGACATAGGCCGTATCGACCTCCTGCCGGACTACACCCTCTTCGATGTGCGCAAGCAGGACGCGAAGCGTGTGATAGACGCGTTGAAGAACGCCGAGTTCTTCGGTAACAGGCTCCGTGCCGAGGTCGCCACCGACCGGGACTATGCCCTCGAGGCAAAGGACCGCGCGAAGAAACGTGCGGCTAAGGCCGCCAAGGCCTCCGACGCAAAGAAGGCGGATAAGAAACCGGCTAAAAAGGAGAAAAAGTCAAAAAAAGCTAAGGCCGTCCCTGAGACGGCCCCCAAGTCAAAGGAACCGAAATATAACGGTAACTATGACATCTTTATGAAAAAGAAATGAAATTGAACTCTGATATTCCGGCTCCCGTTTTTCGCAAAACGGAGTCCTCGGCAACCGTTATGAGACTCTTCGGAGTGCTCGTGGCGGTTGTCGTCACGTTTGTTTCGCTGAAGGCTCTTGCCGACGAACCGGCTGAGCCGGTGCCGCACGAAGCCCTTCAGTCAACGGTCGGTGAGGTGCCCGAACAGTCAGCTCCCCTTCATGTTGCCGATGCGGATACCCTCTCCACAGGGCCAGAGGTGGTGGAAGTGGTGGCCGATCCCGACACGGTTTGGGTGGATGAGTCTTCGGTCGGGTATCTCTTCGAGTCCTGCCCGCTGTCGCCGCTCGACATCCTAAAAAAACCAATGCGCCAGGCTCTCGTCCAGCGTGTATTGAAGGGTGAGGAGCCGGGGGTGCTGAACAGTGTCTATACAGTGAGCGAGATAGACTCGCTGACGGATAACTATCTTAAACTCAAGCTGACCGATGTCTCGACACTGACCATCAATAAGTTCACCCTCAAGAAGAAACCTGTCTTGATGACGGTCTACACCATCGGCGGAAAGGGACGGGCGTCAGACTCGGACATTGAGTTTTTTGACGACCAATGGCAACCCCTGGAGACCAAAAAACTCTTCGAGACTCCGAAGGTCGAGGATTTCCTGGAGGTGACTAAGTCTGATAAGAAGGAGCTTAAGAGGATAGCCGAGCTCGTTCCGTTCCCCACCTTCGAGCTCACTCCGGCCCCGGACGCGAAGACGATAACGGTCAGCCTGACCGTCGGCGTGTTCCTCTCCGAGGAGGCCAAGGAAGAGCTAAAACCCTATGTCGTGCCGGAGCGTGTCTGGGTTTGGGCCGGCAAGAAGTTCAAGATGAGGAAGTGAGTCAGTGTGAAGGAGACCGGTAGGAGAGTTGGTAGCCGGTAATGGAGAAGGGGAACCGGTAATGGAGAAGGGGGAGTCTTTATTGAGAAAATCAAAAAGAACAAAATATTTCAAACTGAACAAGATAAGTAGTTCTTAAAAATTAATGAGCATATAAAACTTACTTATCGCTTAGTC
>CAZUAK010000169.1:0-2145 GCA_964618395.1 uncultured Sangeribacter sp. | reverse complement strand
TCAACGTCGGCACCATCGACGAGGCCATCGCCAAGGGCAAGAAGATGCTCGCCGAAGTCAAATAACCGAATCCCCCAAACAGACGAATCTTCCGCGCTGAAAGATTGAGCCAACGGAAGTTCAGAAATATTCACCCGCATGACACTCGAAATTATTTCTGCCAGCGAAATCCTCTTTAAAGGTGAGGTGACTTTGGTCACCCTGCCGGGCGAGATGGGCGCCTTCACTGTGCTGAAAAACCACGCGTCGATCATCTCGGTGCTGGTCCCGGGCAAGATTCTCTATCGCTCGCCCGACGGCCAAGAGGAGACAATCCAAGTCAAAGGGGGAATCGCCGACGTCGACAATAACGTAATCTCAGTCTGCATCTATTAATCTCCGAATGATGAAAAAGAAAATTTCAATCACGCTCATGCTCTTGCTGGCCATGGTGCTCGCGCCGCTTCGCGTATACGCCGAACCGGCTCATGAGGAGGAGGAGAGCAAAGAGGTGCCCGTACAGGAAATAATCTTCCATCACCTCGGTGACGGATACGGATGGGAGGTTCCTTTCAGCCACGTTTACCGGATTCCCCTCCCGGTCATCGTGCGCGCCGAAGATGGAAAGTGGTTCTGCTTCTCGTCTTCAAAACTCACTGAAGTCACAGTCACCGAAAACACCGAGACCGGAAAGAAACATGAGGAGCTCTCCCCCGTCATCCACAAGGAGGAGAAGGACGGAAAGACCTACATGTTCCTTCTCCCCCACGTGAGCGAGAACGCCAACAAGGTTGTCCAGGTCTTTCCCCTCGACGCTGCCGAAGAGGCTAAGGTCAAGGCTGAGGCAGACTCTCTGGCTGCTGCCGGAACAGACAGGCACAAAGTCGTTGTTCCGGGCTATGTAGCCTTCCACGAGGCCGACGGTGACGAGGTATGGTATCGCGAGTACCGCACCTTCGACATCTCAATCACAAAGAACGTGCTGGCGCTCTTCATCTCCGCCATCATAGTGACGCTGATGGTCATGAGCCTCGTCCGCTACTATGCCCGCAAGGGCATGAAGGCCCCCCGAAAGGGAATGGGATTCATGGAGCTGCTCGTTGACTTTATCTACACCGGCGTCATCAAGAGCACTCTGGGTGACCGTGCAAAGAAATATGCCCCCTATCTGCTGACATGTTTCTTCTTCATCCTTGTGATGAACCTCCTGGGTCTGATAGTCATCTTCCCGGGCGGCGCCAACCTCACCGGCAACATCGCCATCACCCTGGTGCTTGCACTGCTGACGTTCATTGTGACCAACATCAACGGCAACAAGCATTATTGGAAAGAGATCTTCTGGCCGGACGTTCCGATGTTCCTGAAGTGTCCGCTTCCCATCATGCAGTTTATCGAAATCTTCGGTATCTTCACCAAGCCGGCGGCCCTCTGCGTCCGTCTGTTCGCCAACATGATGGGTGGCCACATCATCGTCATCACCCTGACACTGCTCATCTTCATCTTCGCAGCCTTCGGAGCAGCGGCCATGGGAGGCTCAGTTGTCATCTCGGTTCTGTTCTCTATCTTCATGCTTCTTCTCGACGTCCTTGTCAGCTTTATCCAGGCTTACGTGTTCACCATGCTTTCGACCATCTTCATCTCGATGAGCACCGAGAACCACGACAAGGCGGCACACAAGGCTGAAGAGGCCGCGAAGGCGAAGGAGGAACAGACTCCGGCAGTCGCACCGGCCCAGTAAACCGGCGCACTCTCCTCGGGATTATGGAAGCGGACCGAAAGCCGTTTGAAATAAACCGAACCACTCTCCGGCCCACTGAGCCGGAAACCACACCGGACAAAGTCCGGACACAAAAGAACAATAAAACAAAACTATTCAAAACATACTAATTCTAACTTAACTCGTTATGTTATCTATGATTTTCGCAGATGGCTTCGGCCTCGCTCAGCTCGGCGCAGCTCTCGGCGCCGCAATCGCAGCAATCGGTGCCGGCATCGGTATCGGCCGTATCGGTTCTTCAGCCATGGAGGCTATCGCCCGTCAGCCCGAATCTGCCGGAGACATCCGTTCGAACATGATCGTGATCGCCGCTCTTATCGAGGGTGTGGCTCTGTTCGCTGTGATCGTTTCGGCTCTCGCTCTGTTCATCAAATAATTCTCTTTCAGAA
>CAZUAK010000168.1:0-2323 GCA_964618395.1 uncultured Sangeribacter sp. | reverse complement strand
GCGCCCCGAGGGGCCGGCTGAGCGCCAGCTCAGCCACCCGAATCTGCGTGAGATGGAATCTTTTAAATCCATGGTAATAAGTAACTCTTAAAAATTAGTTATAACATTAGCAACTCCGAGAAACACTTTCTTTTTGAATCTTTTGAGTGTCTTTAAATCTTTGACCTCAGTCGTTTAGCTCGCTAAACTCCTTCGGCAAAAATTTAAATCCATCTCAAAATATTCTAAAAATAAAGTATTTCTAATTTTTAAGAGTTACTTAAAAGTTACACCCAAAAAGAACAACCGACAATAATAAGTTAACATCAATGGGCCAAAGCCCCCTGAGCCGCTCAAATTCAACTTTATGAAAGTAAATAAGACTAACGCTGCCCGGCTTCTCGACAAGCTGGGCATCGTTTATGAACTGATACCCTATACTGTTGACCCTGATAACCTCGCGGCCGACCATGTCGCCGACGAGTTGGGCGAACCCATCGAGCAGGTGTTCAAGACCCTTGTCCTCCACGGTGACAAGACAGGGCTTTTCGTGTGCGTCATAGCCGGCAACCGCGAGGTCGACCTGAAGAAGGCGGCGAAGGCTTCGGGAAACAAGAAGGCTGAGATGATACCGATGAAGGAACTGCTGCCGGCCACGGGATACATCCGGGGCGGGTGCACCGCCATCGGGATGAAGAAGCCCTATCCGGTCTTTATCTCGCAGGAGGCTCCGGACTTCCCCTTCATATACGTCAGCGCGGGCCAGCGCGGGCTTCAGCTGAAGCTCAGCGCGGAGGACCTCCGGAAGGCCGTGAACGCCACCTACGCCGACTTAACGTCTAATCCTGACTGAGGTGAACAGTTTCGGGAACAGGTTCAGGCTCACGACTTTCGGTGAGTCTCACGGTGCAGCCGTCGGAGGTGTGATAGACGGGTGTCCCGCCGGCTGGAAAATTGATTTTGCCGATGTTCAGCGCGCCCTCGATGAACGTCGGCCCGGTCGGTCGTCGGCCATGAGTGCCCGCAAGGAACCCGACCGCGTGGAGTTCCTCTCGGGACTGCTTGAGGACGGGACGACACTCGGCTCACCCATCGCCTTCGTTATCCGCAATGTCAACCAACGCTCTGAAGACTATGACCTTCTGAAGGAGGTTTTCCGTCCGGGACATGCCGACTATACATATCAGAAGAAGTATGGGGTCCGCGACCATCGCGGCGGCGGACGCTCTTCGGCGCGCGAGACCGCTGCGAGGGTGGTCGGGGGGGCCATAGCGGCCGAGTGGCTGAAGATGAAGTTCGGCATAACGTTCTCGGCCAGGCTCGAAAGCGTGGGACGAGTGAGCGCTGACGAAGGGGGCGACCTGATGGCGGAGATAGAACGGGTTAGGCTTCTCGGTGACTCGGTCGGTGGGATTGTCAGCGGTGAGATACTCGGGCTGCCCGTAGGAGTCGGCGAACCTCTGGGGGACAAGCTCCAGTCGCGCCTCGCAGCGGCCATGCTGTCAATCAACGCGGCCAAGGGTTTCGAGTATGGCGACGGCTTCGCAGCAGCGAGAATGCTTGGCAGCGAGGCAAATGACGCGATGCGGATGTCCGAGGAGGGAGCGGTTCGTTTCGTCACCAACCATGCCGGGGGCATACTCGGCGGCATCTCCACCGGTGAGCCGGTGACCTTCCGTGTGGCGTTCAAACCCACACCGTCCATCTCGCTGCCTCAGCAGACCGTTGACATCCATGGCCACGAAACCGAGCTACGCATAACCGGCCGTCACGACCCGTGCGTAGCGCTGAGGGCCGTCCCGGTCGTCAAGGCAATGGCCGCCCTGACCATAGCCGACCTCATGCTCTAACCCGAATGCCGCCATTAATGTTAACTTGTTGTCGTTTGAGGAGCTGGCTGGGACATTTGTCTAATTATTAAACTAAAAGGAAAATTAAACTGAAAGGGAAAAATAGAGATACGGAACTTGGTCCGGGCACTGCCGTGCCCGGATGCGCCGAACGGGCGGAACCTCGCGGAACATATTTTCTATCCCAACCGATTATGCCACAAGGGGTTACGGAAGACACTCGGCTCTGTCGAGCCTCGTTCGCCCGGAACTGAGCGGAACCTCCCGGAACGACGGCACGTGCGACTTCGGTACCGATAAAGCATTGTAGCGCAGGCTTCCAGCCTGCCCCGAGTCATTTCCGAATCATTTCTAAGTCATTGGGACAGGCTGGAAGCCTGCGCTACAATGCTTTATCGGTAGTAATACCAAAGAACTGTGTCCGACAGGATCTGCGACTGTCTGGCCGCATCTGCGGTGGGGGCGAGGCGCAAGCCGAGCGCCCCGGCGTGCAA
>CAZUAK010000167.1:0-2451 GCA_964618395.1 uncultured Sangeribacter sp. | reverse complement strand
GCGAGGCGAATGTCCCCGGGCGCTCCGAGTACTTGAACATGAACGCGCTGTCGAAGCCGGCCTCGCGCATCAGCGCCAGCGTCTGCTCGAAATCCTCCTCCGTCTCGTCGTGAAACCCGGTGAACATGTCGGTCGACAGTCCGGCCCCGGGGAGGATGCGCCTGATGGCCGCCACGCGGTCGAGATACCACTCGCGCGTATACTTGCGGTTCATCGCCTTGAGCACCTTGTCCGAGCCGCTCTGGACCGGGAGGTGGATGTGGCGGGCGATGTTCTCATGGTCCCTCATCACCTCGAGGGTCTCGTCGCTCATGTCCTTGGGGTGTGAGGTGGTGAAGCGGATGCGCATGTCCGGCGCCGCCTCGGCCACCATCGCCAGCAGCTTGGGGAAGTCGGCCGGCTCCTCGCCCTCCTCCTCATAGCGGTATGAATTCACGTTCTGGCCCAGCAGGGTGACCTCCTTGAAGCCGCGGCGGCGAAGGTCCTCGAGCTCGCGCAATATAGAGTCCGGGCGGCGCGAACGCTCGCGCCCGCGTGTATAAGGAACGATACAGTAGGAGCAGAAATTATTGCATCCCCGCATAATGCTGATGAAACCGCTGATTTTGCCCGCGCCCAGGCGGCGGGGCATCACGTCGCGGTATGTCTCCGTGGTGCTCAGCTCTATGTTGATGGCCTTCTCGCCCTTCTCGGCTGCGGCCACGAGGTTGGGGATGTCGAGATACGAGTCCGGGCCGGCCACGATGTCTACGCCATAGTCGGTCAGCAGCTTCTCCTTGAGCCGCTCGGCCATGCAGCCGATGACGGCTATGATGATGCGGTGGTTGAGCTTTCGGCGAAGGGCCTGCCAGTATTTTATGCGCGAATATATTTTCTGTTCGGCGTTTTCGCGGATGGAGCACGTGTTTATGACCACCGCCGAGGCCTCCTCGTCGGCCTCGGTCAGCTCGTAGCCGGCCATGTCCATCATCGAGGCGACGACCTCCGAGTCGGCCACATTCATCTGACAACCGTACGTTTCAATGCGCACTTTTGGGGTTATAGTGCAGTTTTTTACGCCTTCGGCCAAAAATATATTGCTTTTCTTTTTCATTTACCACAGAAATAGATTAATTTTGCTGCAAAATTACCATTAAAATCTATACGTTACAAATGAGTATCCCTTTTATCACAGCTGAAGAGGCTGCGTCATACATCAAAAACGGAGATAATGTGGGCTTCTCGGGCTTCACAGCCTCGGGTACTCCCAAAGTAGTAACGGTAGCTCTGGCCAAGCGTGCGAAAGAGCTCCATGAGAAAGGCGAACCCTTCAAGATCAATCTCTTCACGGGAGCATCTAC
Organism: uncultured Sangeribacter sp.; assembly: GCA_964618395.1. Classification (GTDB taxonomy): domain Bacteria; phylum Bacteroidota; class Bacteroidia; order Bacteroidales; family Muribaculaceae; genus Lepagella. The sequence continues at coordinate 1,111 of CAZUAK010000167.1, read as the reverse complement.
CAACGATCATGTTGACGGTGAGCTGGCACGTGCCGAAGCCATCGCCATCCGTACCCCCTATCAGAGTCATCCCGACGCACGCAAGCTCGCGAACGCCGGCAAGATGAACTACTTCGACACCCACCTGTCACACATCTCGCAGGATCTTCGCTACGGATTCTACGGTGACATCGACGTGGCTGTCATCGAAGCTACCGAAATCAGCCCCGACGGCGAAGTGATCCTCGGCGCCGGTCTCGGTATGTCTCCGACACTGGCGATGCTGGCCAAGAAGGTCATCATCGAGCTGTCGTCCTACTACACGACCTCCTTCCGCGGGTTCCACGACAACTACGTGCCCCTCGACCCCCCTCACCGTCGCGAGATTCCTATCTACAAGCCCTCTGACCGCATCGGTTCGACCGTCCTCAAGATAGATCCGGCCAAGATCATCGGCATCGTTCCCTCTAACGACTCCGAGAGCATCAAGCCCTTCACCGCCGCTGACGAGGTTACTCAGAAAATCGGCGACAACGTCTGCCACTTCCTGGCCGAACAGCTCCGCACCGGCAAGATGCCCAAGGAGTTCCTCCCCATCCAGTCAGGCGTGGGCAACGTGGCCAACGCGGTGCTCTACGGCCTGGGCGAAAACCCCGACATCCCGCAGTTCGAGATGTACACCGAGGTTATCCAGGACGCAGTGATGCACCTCATGCTCGACGGCAAGTGTAAGTTCGCCTCTACCTGCGCGCTCACCTTCTCGGACGAGGCCATGACCCACTTCATGGACAACATCGACTTCTTCCGCGACAAGATCCTCATGCGTCCCGGCGAGATCTCGAACAGCCCCGAGGTTGTTCGCCGACTCGGCCTCATCGCCATGAACACCGCCCTCGAGGCCGACATCTTCGGCAACGTCAACTCTACCCATGTTCTCGGCACCAAGATGATGAACGGTATCGGCGGTTCTGCCGACTTCTCGCGCAACGCCTACCTGAGCATCTTCTCCTGCCCCTCTATCCAGAAGGGTGGCAAGATCTCGGCCATCGTTCCGATGGTCAGCCACGTGGACCACTCCGAACACTCCGTCAAGGTGCTCGTCACCGAGCAGGGCGTAGCCGACCTCCGCGGC
>CAZUAK010000166.1:0-2504 GCA_964618395.1 uncultured Sangeribacter sp. | reverse complement strand
GGCGGCGGCCAAGTGGGGAGATCCGGTGCTGAACAGGCCTTATGCCGACTTGAAACGGTTCCACTTGGGATTCTCCGTCGGAATGCACGTGCAGGACCTCTCGTTCACCCATAACGGGTTTCACAGCGAGGACGGCTCGGAATGGCAGGTCGAAGTGCCAAACTTCTCGCCCGGGTTCTGCGTCAATGTCCTCGGTGACCTGCGGCTCAACAACTACTTCAACCTGCGTCTGACCCCCGGAATGTATTTCGGCTCCAAGACCGTGCAGATGCTTGACCTCAAGGACGGACGCAAGGAGCAGCAGGATGTCAAGAGCGCGTATGTAGTCGTCCCGCTCGACCTTAAGATTTCCGGCATGCGCTACGTCCAGTCACGCCCCTATCTGACCGTCGGCGGCATGGCCACCTTCGATGTCAGCAAGAAGCGCAACGACTTTCTGAAATTCAACCAGACCGACTTCTATGTCACCTTAGGCCTGGGCTGTGACTTCTACCTTCCCTACTTCAAATTCATCCCCGAGATAAAATTCTGTTTCGGACTGACCGACATCCTCAAGCATGACCGACCCGACATGGCCGACAACCCCGGAGACTTCGCCGTCACCCAGTCGCTGAAGAAGGCGAAATCGAACATGGTGGTCATCACCTTCTATTTTGAATAACCGCAAATCCTCCAAACTGTAACCTAAAGATGGCCAAAAGATATCCAACCGTTGCGCTGAGGGCCCTCCTCGGCATCGTCATGCTGATCTGCGGAGGGGCCACGCTCAGGGCGCAGTCCGACCCGCAGCTGACCCAGTACTGGGCGGTCCCGGCGATGTACAACCCGGCCGAGACGGGAGCGACCGACTACCTCCGGTTGCGCGGAGGGGCGAAACTGCAGTGGGTCGGCATCGAACACGCCCCCCAGAGCTTCCTGGCCGTCGCCGACTGTCCGTTTCAGATCGCCGGCAAACGTCTCGGCGCCGGCGCCAACTTCATCCAGGAGAACATCGGCCTGTTCCGCAACATCCAGGTCAACCTCCAGCTCAGCTACAAATTCAACGCCCTCAAGGGACGCTTCTCCATCGGACTCGAGGGAGGATACTACGGCTCCAAATTCAAAGGCTCCAAGGTCTACATCCCCGACGGCGACGACTATCACCAGAGCGACGACCCGGCCCTGCCGAAAGTGGACCTCACCGGAAACGCATTTGACTTCTCGGCCGGTGTTAGCTACACCCACAAATACTTCAGCGTAGGGGTCTCCGGGCTCCACCTGCTGCAGCCGAAGGTCGACCTGACCCAGGAAGGGACCAACACCTCGGAGACCAACGACTTCGAGACCGAGTTAGGGAGAATGGTCTATTTTATCGCTTCCGGCAATATACCGATAAAAAACTCGTTATTTACATTGCAGCCCTCCGTGCTCGTGAAGTCCGACCTCTCGTCGGTTACGCCCGAGGTTACGCTTCGCGGAACGTACAACCGCTTTCTGAGCGCCGGGGTGGACTACAGGCTGAACGAGTCTGTTTCGGTGATGATAGGCGCAGAAATCAAGAACTTCTTTTTAGGCTATGCCTTTGATTATCCGCTGTCGAAGATAAACCGTGCCAGCTCAGGGAGCCACGAGATCATCGCCGGCTACTCGCTGAAGATAGACTTCTCGAAAAAGAACCGGAACTCACACCGTTCCATCCGGCTTATGTGACGCCGCCGCGCCCCGGCGAGGGGAACGAAGGCGGTGCAGAAGCCGACAAAATATATATCGCGGAGTTGCAGGGACTCGCCGAGAGTGAAGGCAACGACGTAGAAAACACTGACCGAACACAATGACAAAGCATCACTTAACCTCAATGACACGCCGCTCAGGAAGAGCCGGCAGCCTGTTTCTTGCGCTGGGCACGGCCCTCATCGGGTGTGTGGCCCTGACGTCCTGTATGGCCTCCCGCGGGGGAGGAGCCGGCGGGGAGGTTACGGGCGTCGGCGGATCGGCGATGTCCGAGCCGACCCCTTACGGGATGGTGCTCGTCGATCGCGGAGCCTACGCCATGGGCCCGGCGAAAGACGACTCCGTTTGGGCCATCAAGGCCGACCCGCGCGGTGTCTCGGTAGACGCTTTCTGGATGGACCAGACTGAGGTCACCAACTCAAAATACAAACAGTTTGTCTTCTGGGTGCGCGACTCCATCATCCGCGAGCGCCTGGCGGACCCCTCATACGGAGGAAACGAAGCCTTCAAGATCGAAGAAGACAAAGAGGGCAACCCCATCAAGCCCTATCTCAACTGGAACAAGGCCATCCCCTGGCGAAACGCCAACGAGGATGAGCAGCGCGCAATCGAGAGCGTGTACCGCACCAACCCCATCACCGGTCGCCGCGAGCTCGACCCCACCCAGTTGAACTACCGCTACGAAGTCTTCAATCACACCGAGGCCGCCAAGCGCAAGAACCGTCTCGACCCGACGCGCCGCGAGTATAACACCGACCTGCCGGTCAACACCGACCTGCCGGTGATCTCTAAGG
>CAZUAK010000165.1:0-2519 GCA_964618395.1 uncultured Sangeribacter sp. | reverse complement strand
TCAGGCATAGACGGTTATGCGTCGCTTTTCACCTTTGATTTTCAAGGAGTTGAGTCGGTCTACGAGCTCTTTTGCGTTGTCGGTCTTGACTGCAGCAAGCGCATAGTGGTCATATACGTTGAGACGCCCGATGTCATCGCTCGAGAGGCCACCCTCCTTGACCAGGAAGCCGAGGATATCGCCTTTTGACAGCTTCTCTTTCTTGCCGGCGTTGAAGTGGAGCGTGACCATTCCGGAGCGAAGGTCCGGCTTGAGCTCCGTGTCTGGGATAAAGTCGCGGTCAAATTCCACATATTCCTTAATGTCCTCTTCCGGACCGACGAGCAGATAGACGTCACCGGTGTTGGCGACACGGGCCGTTCGGCCGTTTCGGTGCGTGTACGTCTCGGCCGTAAGCGGCTGGTGGTAGTGGATGATGCCCTCGACATTTTCGATATCCAATCCGCGCGCCGCCAGATCTGTGGCGACCATGACCGGGCATGTCCCGTTGTTGAACAGGGCCACGGCCGATTCCCTGTCACGCTGCTCGAGCGCACCGTGATACAGACAGGCGGAAACCTTGTGTTTCTTCAGATAATCCGCCACACGCTCGGCACTCTCGCGGTGGTTGACGAAGATGATGGTCTTCTTCAGTTTTCCGTCGGCATAGACGACGTTCCTCAACAGTGTCAGGAGACTTTCGAGCTTGTCGTTAGAGTCGGAGTCGACGCGAAAGACGTTCATTCGGCTGCGCACTGCCGGCTGCTCTGCCAGGTAGCTGATTTCAAGAGGATTTGTGAGCTTCAAGAAGTCCGGAAGCGTAGCTGCACGCGTAGCGGATGTCAAGATGGTCCGGCTGACGTTGACCAACTTGTTGATTATCTTCTTCATGTCCTGCTCGAAACCGAGTTCGAGGGATTTGTCGAATTCGTCGAGCACCAATATCCTGGTCGGCAACAGGTCAATGTTGCGGCGCTTGATGTGGTCAAGGAGTCGTCCGGGGGTAGCGACGATTATGTCGGGCGTGACGCTCAGCGAGTTGACCTCATCCTCCACCTTGTGGCCGCCATAGAGTTCAGACACCTTATAGCCGGCGGCTATCTGACGGACGACGCCGGCAATCTGAAGGACAAGCTCGCGCGACGGGGCAATGACGACTGCCTGAACGCGACCCGTCGGGGGCTTGAGCATCTTGAGCATCGGCAAGGTGAAAGCCAGAGTCTTGCCCGAGCCGGTAGGCGACAAAAGGATAATGTCACGCCCTTCTGTGGCGGCGCCCATCATCTTCTTCTGCATCTCATTCAGTTCTTCTATCCCAAGCCGCGATGTGACCAGCGGCAAAAACTCTTTTTCTCTCATCTTCTTGTGTTTTTAGTGTCACCCCTCTTTACCGAAAGAAGCCTTTGCGTTCTCTCTTCCTTCCGGAAGAAGCCTTTGCGTTCTGTGCCGGCTTCTCACGTCTTCCCCTAAGGTTAAACGCGGGAACGCTGACCGAGGTTCAGGCGAAACGGGGCATGACGACGAACTTCGTCCCGGGGAGGAACTCCTCAACCCACTCGCGCAGGTAATGCTGGGTCTCGGCCGCAATTTTCTTGTCTTTATCGAAATAGGGATTGTAGACGACACCGTAAATGTCGGCACCCTTCATCCTCATGAGTTCGAGCGTCAGCAGCGCGTGATTGATAGAGCCGAGTTCTCCGCCGACCACGACAATGGCCGGCAACGAGTTGCCGAGGATATAGTCGAGGGTCAGATAGCGTTCATGGAGCGGCACCATGACGCCGCCCGCACCCTCAATGATTACCTTTTCGTATGCTTTCGAAAGAGCTGCGGTGGCCTCTTCGGCAATGGTCAGGTCGAGTTCGCGGTTATCGATATAGGCCGCAAGGTGAGGTGAGCAGGGATAGGTGAAAATCAGAGGCGCCGTGATGTGGAGCTTGTCATGAGAGGTCATCGGGATACCCATGATGCGCCGGTGAAGCTCTATATCCTCGCTTTCTGTTTTGTTGCCTGTCTGCACGAGTTTCTGCGTGATGACGCGCACTCCCTTTTCAAGGAGTTTCTTCGCCAGCCATCCTGTGGCGAAAGACTTTCCGACGTCCGTCCCGGTTCCGGTCACAAATGAGACGTCAGGAAAATTATCAAAAAAATGTTCCATCGTTGATTTTTATTCTCCCCAAAAACCAATAAACCCCGAAAATCAGAAGATTATCGGGGTTTAAGGTTATGGTGTCAGATGATTACCATGCGAACATGGGATATTCGTTCATCATCTCGTTGACTTCCTGACGAACCTCCTTGATAACCTCGGGATCATCGGCGTTTGTCAGAACGCGGTCAATGAGTTCGGCGATCTTCTCCATGAGCTCTTCTTTCGCGCCGCGGGTAGTGATGGCGGCAGTGCCGAAACGGAGGCCTGAGGTGAGGAACGGCGAGCGGGTGTCGTAGGGCACCATGTTCTTGTTGGCGGTGATGTCAGCCTCAACGAGTACGCGCTCAGCCTTCTTGCCGCTCATCTCGGGGAACTTGGGACGGAGGTC
>CAZUAK010000164.1:0-2527 GCA_964618395.1 uncultured Sangeribacter sp. | reverse complement strand
GACCTGCGTTGATATAGAATGCGAGCACGGGGAGAACGGCGCCGTTCATGGTCATGGAGACGGACATCTTGTTCAAGGGGATACCGTCGAAGAGGACCTTCATGTCCTCGAGCGAGCAGATGGACACACCTGCCTTGCCGACGTCACCGACAACGCGCTCGTGGTTTGCGTCATATCCGCGGTGGGTCGGGAGGTCGAAGGCCACTGAGAGGCCCTACTGGCCCGAAGCAAGATTGCGGCGGTAGAAGGCGTTAGACTCGGCGGCGGTGGAGAATCCGGCATACTGGCGGATGGTCCAGGGGCGCATGGGGTACATGCCGCTGTACGGGCCACGCAGGAACGGGGGAAGACCGGCGGCGTAATCAAGGTGCTCGAGGCCCTCGAGGTCTTCTTTGGTGTAGACGGACTTAACCGGGATCAACTCGGCGGTCATCCATTCTTCTCCCTTGACTTCGGGAGCTGCCATAGCGGGAGCTACGACTTTAGTTATATCGATTTCTTTGAAATTAGGTCTCATTGTCTTATTTCAGCAGTTTAGCGTTGAACTGAATTAAAGTGTCGAGAACATTCACGCGCACGTGGATGAAGTCCTCAATGCCCTGTGCCTTGAGCTCGTCCATGCAGGCCGGAGCGCCGGCAACAACGAAGAGGGCGCGGCCGTCGAGCTCCTTGAACGCCTCGGGAGCGTAGGTGGCGTATTCATCGTCGCTTGAGCAGAGAACGACCACGTCGGCACCGGCAGCCACGGCAGCGTCCACACCTTCCTTGACGGTGTTGAAGCCGATGTTGTCGATGATTTCATAGCCGGCGCAACCGAAGAAGTTGCCCGAGAACTGAGCGCGGGCGAGACGCATGGCGAGGTTACCGACGGTGAGCATGAACACTTTGGGACGCTTGCCGGAGCGTTCGGTGTCGAGACGGAGGGTCTCGAACTGGCTTGCGGCGCGGTCGAAGTTCAGAGACTCAACGGCACCGTCCTGGGGCTCAGCGGAGCATCCGCAGCCACATTCGGTCTTCTGGAGCTTGTCGAGGGCGGTCTCGTTGATGTTGGGATACTGGTTGGTTCCGAGCAGGATCTCCTTGCGGCGGGCAACGTCAACGTGGCGCTTAACGCCGCTTTCGTTAACCTTGGCCTGGATTTCGCCTTTCTTGAGCTCAGCCTCGAAGCCGCCCTTGTCCTCAACGTCGTTGAAGAGCTTCCATGCCTGTTCGGCGATGCTTGCGGTGAGGGTCTCGATATAGTATGAACCGCCGGCGGGGTCAACAACCTTGTTGAGGTGAGATTCTTCGCGGAGCATGATCTGCTGGTTGCGTGCGATACGCTCGGAGAACTCATCGGGGTTCTTGTACTGGAGGTCGAAGGGAAGGGTCTCGATGGAGTCAACGCCTGCGAGGGCAGCGGACATGGTCTCGGTCATCGAGCGGAGGAGGTTCACATGAGCGTCATAGATGGTCATGTTGAACTGAGAGGTGACAGCGTGAACGTGCATCTTGCAGCACTCTTCTTCGGCGCCGTAGGCCTTAACGATCTCGGCCCAGAGAAGGCGGGCAGCGCGGAACTTGGCCAGCTCCATGAAGTAGTTCGAGGAGATGCCCATGTTGAACTTGATGCGCTTGTTGACGTCACAGGGAGTCAGGCCGGCCTCGGTCATGAGGGTGAGCCATTCGGCACCCCAGGCGAGGGCGTAGCCGAGTTCCTGGGTGATGAAAGCGCCGGCGTTGTTGAGCAGGTAGCTGTCGACAGCGAAGCAGCGGAGGCCTTCAATCTCTTTGACAATGTTGTAGATTTCGAGAGCGGTTTCCTTCACGTCCTTGGGGAAGGGAAGGCCGCGCTTCAGGAGACGTTTGAAGGGGTCGAAGTCGATAGCGCCGCGGAACTCCTTCTCGGCGCCCTGGGCCTTGACGGCGGCGACGAGCACCTTGGCGTACTCGGCGGCGTGGCCGGGGCAGCAGCCAACGTTGACTTCGATTTTCTTCAGGTCGATTTCTTTCAGGATAGCTTCGAGGTCAGCGGGCTGAAGCTCACACATGCAGAGGCCTACGGACTCTACGCCGCGGTCGATGGCGTGACGGGCGTTGGTGGTGATCTCCTCTACATTCTGACCGGGAATGAACTGACGGATAAGCCAGTCGTTGTTGTCACGGGTTCCGCGAACGTAGGGGAACTGGCCCGGCATTGAACCGAGGGTGTTCAGACCCTCGAGGTCTTCACGGCGATAGAACGGCTGAACGTTGAAGCCTTCGTTGGTGCGCCAAACGAGCTTCTTATCGTAGTCAGCACCCTTCAAATCGACATTGATTTTCGCCTTCCACTCCTCAGTGGAGATAGGCGGAAACATGTCAAACAGATTTTCTTTTTTTTCTGCCATAATGCTTATAGCTGTTTTATAGCTGTTATTGTATAGAGTTTTTCTGCGTTAGGTCAGTGTCCGGATTGGCGATTCCGGATTTCGCTGCAAAGATAATCATTTATTTCGTAACGATATAATTTTTTCACTTATATCGGCCTGTTTCGGAAAAAATCGCC
>CAZUAK010000163.1:0-2535 GCA_964618395.1 uncultured Sangeribacter sp. | reverse complement strand
TAGCTCAAGATTTAAAAACTACTTACTATCGATTAATTTTTAAGAACTACTTAACCTCAACAAACCATACACCATGAAAATCAACAGACTGATAATCTTCTCGCTCGCGGCCATCCTGCTCGGGGGGACCGTAGCCTGTCGCGACAACAGCCGCAAGAAGGCCCTCGAAGACGAGCGACAGAATTGGGAAACCTCCCTCAAAGACTCGCTGACGTTATATGAACGGCAGCTCAAAGAGGCCCAGACGGAAATCCCCGTGCTTCGCCAGACGCTCGACAGTCTGCTGAGTCAGTTCACTCCGGTGAACAATCCCCGGGAGGTGGAGGGCTACTACATTTACAGTCCGGCGCGCGGACGGTATCCGCTGACTGCGACATCGGTCACGGCACGCCTTTCTAAGAGCGAGATCCCTGAGATCATCGCCGCCCTCAAGGGGGGCAACTTCAGCGCCGTGCGCTTCCTGTCGGACGGACAGTCAATCGAGTCCCAAAGGGTCCCTCATGACCAGGCTCTGAACTATCGCGCCGCGGGCCTCAACACCGTGGCCTTTACCGGCGAAGAGGTTGAGAAAATGCTCGAGTTCGTATATAACCACGCTGAGGATAAAATAAAAATAGAATTCCTCAACCCGGAGGCCGTCAGAAACGTTATAATGAGTGACGGAGAAAAGGCGACTTTGACAGCTACGTACCGTCTCGTGAAAGCGCGCCGGGAACTCAGGGAGGCCGAAAAGTCCATCCCGGTCATCAGCCGCAAGATCCAACGTCTCAGAGAACGCGAAGAATCCCATAATTCATAGACCCAGTTTTTCGTATCCGGGTCTTAAACAAAAAATATAAATAACCCCCACACAATTATGAAACTTGACCAAATCGACCTCGAACTCCTTAAGGAAAAAGGTATAACTCCGGAACGCCTTGAGGGCCAGCTGACAAACCTCAAGGAAGGATTCCCCTTTCTGAAAATCCGCTCGGCCGCCACTCCCGGCTGCGGTCTGACCGTCGCCACACCGGAGCTCGAGGAACAGTCTGTTGCCATCTGGGAGAAGTACCTGAAGTCTGACGCTAAGATCGTCAAGATGGTGCCCGCCTCCGGCGCGGCGTCGCGCATGTTCAAGGACCTCTTCGCGTTCCTGAACTCGGATGATAAACAGCCGAAAAACGACTTCCTCAAGACCTTCTTCGAGAACATCGAGGACTTCGCCTTCTATGGCCACCTCAATTTCCTCTGCATGCAGCTTTACGGCAAAAGCATCCAGAGCCTCATGGAGGAAAAGAGATATAAGGATATACTGAATGCCCTGCTGACCAAGGAGGGCCTGAACTACGGAAACCTCCCGAAGGGCCTCCTGCTCTTCCACAAGGTGATGGGGGGCGCGCGCACTCCTTTTGAGGAACATCTCTCGGAGGGTGCCCTCTATGCCGCAGGAAAGGATGGCAAGGTGAACCTCCATTTCACCGTCAGCGAGAACCACCTTCCCCTCTTCATCGCCAAGCTCGAGGAGACAAAGGGTCTGGCCGAGCATGAGAAGGATGTGAAGTTCAACGTGTCGTTCAGTGTCCAGAAACCTTCGACCGACACTGTGGCGGCCATGAAGAACGGCGAGCCGTTCCGCACGAAGGAGGGTAAGCTTTTCTTCCGTCCCGGCGGACACGGTGCCCTCATCGAAAACCTGAATGACCTGGACGGCGATGTCATCTTCATCAAGAACATCGACAATGTCGTTCCGGACTCTCAGAAGGACGTGACGGTTCAGTGGAAGAAGATCTTGGGCGGTGTACTGGTAGCTGCCAAGCAGGTTGCCGACCGCTATTGCAAGCGCCTCGAAGAGGGCATTCCCTCTGACGAGGAGATGGCGGAGATGCTGACGTTCCTCAGAACGAAACTCTGTGTGACCGATGACCATGCCGACGAGATGGCTCCGGCAGACCGCGCGGCATACCTTATGCGCAAGCTGAACCGTCCGATGCGTGTCTGCGGCATGGTGAAGAACGAGGGCGAGCCTGGCGGCGGTCCGTTCCTTGTCTACAATCCTGACGGAACGGTGTCGCCCCAGATTCTGGAGTCTTCGCAGATCAACCCCAAGGATAAGGAGGCGGTCAAGATGCTCAAGGAGTCGACTCACTTCAATCCCGTAGATTTGGCTGTCAGCATAAAGGACTATAAGGGGAACAAGTTCAACCTTCTCGACTACGTAGACCCGGCCACGGGCTTCATCTCGGAGAAGAGCGTGGAGGGCACCGAAATCAAGGCCCTCGAGCTTCCTGGCCTATGGAACGGAGCGATGAGTGACTGGAACACAATCCTCCTCGAAGTACCGGCCCACACCTTCAATCCGGTGAAGACGGTCAACGACCTCCTCCGTCCCGCCCACCGTTAAGAAGCGCCCAACACTCCCCCCCACAAAAGCAAACCCATAAAGTTTGATCCCATAAAATAGACTCCGTTTCAGTGAAACGGGGCCTATTTTTTTCATCAAGAATAATTTGCGTAGCCACACATAAAGCATTGTAGCGCAGGCTTCCAGCCTGCCAC
>CAZUAK010000162.1:0-2612 GCA_964618395.1 uncultured Sangeribacter sp. | reverse complement strand
AACCTCGGATCGTTCTTGAGGAGCCAGAGCGCTATCTGCACCGCGTTGAGTGCGGCACCTTTCTTTATCTGGTCTGCCACCACCCAGAAGGAGAGGCCCTTATCGTCCGAGAGGTCGCGGCGGATGCGGCCGACATAGACCGGGTCTTTACCGGCTATCTCCAGGGGCATCGGGTAGACCTTTTCAGAGGGGTTGTCCATGACCACGACGCCCTCGGCCTGCTCGAAGGCCTTGCGGGCCTCTTCGGGCGTCACCGGCTCTTCGGTCTCAATCCAGATGGCCTCGCTGTGGGCACGCATCACGGGGACGCGCACGCAGGTCGCCGAGACCGAAATCTTGTCGGAGTGCATAATCTTGCGCGTCTCGTTGAACATCTTCATCTCCTCTTTGGTGTAGTCGTTGTCCATGAAGACATCGATATGGGGGATGACGTTGTCAGCCAACTGATAGGCGAATTTCTCGACTTTCGGGGTCTCCGAGTTGGCGATGGCCTTGTGCTGCTCTTCGAGTTCCTTCATGCCGGTGGCGCCGGCGCCTGAGGCGGACTGGTATGTGGCGACGTGGACCTTGCGGATGGGGGAGAGGCGGTCAATCGGCGCGAGGGCAACGACCATCTGGATGGTCGTGCAGTTGGGGTTGCCGATGATATTGCGCGGACGCTCCAGCGCGTCGGCTCCGTTCACTTCGGGAACGACCAGGGGAACGTCGGCGTCCATTCTGAAAGCTGAGCTGTTGTCTATCATAACCGCGCCGTGGCGAGTGATGACGTCGGCATACTCTTTCGACGTCCCGGCTCCGGCCGATGTGAAGGCGATGTCTATCCCGGAGAAGTCTGAGTCATGCGTCAGTTCCTCGATGACGATATCCTTGCCGCGGAAGTTCATGACAGAGCCGGCAGAACGTTTCGAGCCGAACAGACGCAGCGTCGTGACCGGGAAATTCTGTTCGTCGAGCACTCTGAGGAGCTCATGGCCTACGGCTCCGGAGGCACCGACAATTGCTACATTCATATTCTGTATTTATTGTTTTCCGGAGGTTGTGACTCCGCGGTTGATTTTCTTCACGAGGCCCTGGAGGACGTTGCCGGGACCGAGCTCGATGAACTCGTCGGCGCCGTCGGCTATCATTGCCTCGACATCCTGGGTCCAGCGCACGGGTGCGGTGAGCTGCTTGAGGAGGTTGGCCTTGATTTCCTCGGGGTCGGTGTGCGGTTTGCCGTCAACGTTCTGATAGACGGGACACACCGGAGTCTTGAACTCGGCGGCGTGAATGGCCTCGGCGAGTTCTTCGGCTGCGGGCTGCATCAGCGGAGAGTGGAACGCACCGCCGACCTTGAGCTTGAGGGCACGTTTCGCGCCGTTGGCGAGCATCTTCTCGCAGGCTTTGTCGACACCCTCGATTGTGCCGGAGATGACAATCTGGCCGGGACAGTTGTAGTTGGCGGGAGCGACAACCTCGTCTTCGACTTCGGCACAGAGTGCCTCTACCTTTTCGTCGGGCAGGGCGAGCACGGCGGCCATTGTGGAGGGCTGCGCTTCACATGCCTTCTGCATGGCGTGCGCACGCTTTGAAACCAGCTTGAGACCTTCCTCGAAAGAGAGTGCGCCGGCGGCCACGAGGGCGGAGAACTCGCCGAGGCTGTGTCCGGCCACCATGTCGGGCTTGAACTCGTCGCCGAGCGACTTGGCGAGAATCACGCTGTGAAGGAAGATGGCCGGCTGTGTGACCTTTGTCTGCTTAAGGTCCTCTTCGGTGCCCTCGAACATGAGGTCGGTGATGCGGAAACCGAGGATATCGTTGGCCTTCTCGAAGAGCTCATGAGCCTCGGCGTGGTTGTCATAGAGGGCTTTGCCCATTCCGACAAACTGGGCACCCTGACCGGGGAAAACGTATGCTTTCATCTTAATTTAGTGTTTCGTGTTTTAAGACCCCGTTTTTCTTTAAACGGCGGTATCAATTCGCAAATTTACAAATTAAATTCCATATATCCCTACTTTTGCCCCCTGGTCGTAAGGAATATTAACTACTCTTTCATTTAAAACGTATATATTACATGCGTATATTAAATAAAATGGCCGTCGGGATTATGGTTCTATATCCATTCGTGCGGTTCGTATCCGGGACTGACGTTCGCGGGGCGCGGATGTATGTTGAGGCGGTCGGGGTCGCTGATGCCGACGGTGTACCAGCCGAGCTTGCGCGGCCAATAGAAATCCTTTTCGACATTGTCGCCGACGTAAACGTATCCTTCGGCGTCGGGATGTAACTCCATGAGCCTGCGGAACATCTCCGGCGACTTTTTGTCGGCTCCGGTCTCTTCGGATATGAGGATGTCTGACGGTGCTATCAGGTCGGTCAGGCCCAAAGCCTTGAGTTTGTTGCGCTGAGTGAAGGACCGTCCGTCGGTTATGACGGCGGGAATGTCGCCCCTTTTGCGCACCTCCTTTAACCACCTCACTGCCTTATCGATATCCCGAGGTTTGAACGTCGGTATGTGGTTGCGGCAGGTCGCGACCACCCCCTTCATGTCGAGGGAGACACCTCTCTCGGCTGCAAGACGTTCGAGGGCGTCATAGTGGTTACGCCGCTCGGCCAAGGCCTCGGACATGACG
>CAZUAK010000161.1:0-2630 GCA_964618395.1 uncultured Sangeribacter sp. | reverse complement strand
TCACGTCCGTGCGGGTTTGCAACCCGCACGTGTATGGCCTGAATATGCTGTGGGTTGCAAACCCACAGCGACGAGTAAGGACCCCAAGCATTGTAGCGCAGGCTTCCAGCCTGCCCCGAGTCATTTCCAAATCATCGGGGCAGGCTGGAAGCCTGCGCTACAATGCTTTATCTGTAAGCCTAAGCTATGAGGCGGGTATTTAATGATAAAGGACCTTCGTGGCGCCTTCGGTGGTCACGTGTATGAGCACTCCGGGACGCGGCGCCGTCAAGCGCTCTCCCTGAAGCGTGTACCAGGCTTCGCCGGCAGGTGTAGTAAGGATACCTTTGACCTCTGTCGGCTTCTCGACATAGTCCGTCATCAGGAACGTCGACTTGTAGGTGTTCATGTTATAGCGTATCTGTATGAGCACGTTCTTGAAGCCCTCTTCCGAGTCCGGACAGATAAGCTGGTTCGGCTTATAGTCGTTTACGTCAATGTCATAAACCTTGTCCTTCTCGACGAAGATGCTCGGCGAGGTGCGGTTATACATCGTGCCGCCGTTTCCGCGGAGCACCTTGAAAGAGCCGGTCAGGTCACATACACACTCGTACATCAGCTCGTTGTTGTCGAAGCTGCCCCACATGTCGGTCTGTGTAATCTCGTCGGTCATTTCGTCGACACAGAGCAGGTAGGCCGGATTGACAATCATCGCCATCCACTCACCGTTCCGCTTCTCGACGATAAGCATGTCTTCCGCATTGCGGTCGGTCTTGCCCGAGGTCTTGAGCAGCATCTCGTCGTTGCCCTGCTCGCACTCTGAGAGATAAACCGGCAGCGGCGCGGGTTGCATCAGCGGTCCGGTGATTTCCAACGCCGAAGGACTTCCGAGACAGATGTTATAGTCCTCATCGGCGATGATGAACGACGAGGGGAAGAAGCCGGTCCAGTTGTATACCTCGAGTCCCTCCTCATCCTTAACCTTAGTCATCTGATAGTTGGGCGAGACGCGGGTATTCCAGCTGCCCCCTATTGCACGCAGATAGAGTTCAGCCGAAGCCTCTGTGGTGAGTCCGGCAATGAGGAGTCCGCAAATCAAACCGATGGTCCGCAGACGAGTCGAAGCCGCGGAACAGAGTGTGTGTTTCATGATATATTAATGTGTTTATGTCTGAGTTTTAAGTCGCCCTGAAGATAGGGATTTAAGGTGCCTCTGATGCAAAGTCTGTTAGGTGCTTTCGTTACGGGACGAGCACTTTTGAGACACCGTTCGGCGTTACCTTTATCAGCAATCCCCTCTGTGAAGGTGTTGCCTGAGTACCGTTGAGCAGGAAGAAACTGGTCACGCCGTCCTCTACGCTTACGGTCGTCACCGAGGTCTGGAAGTCATCCTTCTTAGAGCCGAAGCTGATTTCCTGTGCACCGTCGGGGCTGATATGTACCCTCACGTCAAGATTGCCAGTCAGTCCGGCGGTGTTGACTATCCAGCTGCGCTCGCTGCCGTTGACCATTGTGCCGTTGAAGTTATTACTGTCGACCGAACTGTTGAGGGCTGAACTGATGTCCGCCTCCGTCACGTCCGCCGGTGCGCCGTAGAATTTGTCGGACGATGCGGTGGTGGCTGCACTGGCGTCGACGGTCGAGACGAAAAAGTCGATGGTAGCCGTGCCAGAGGCCGCGCTCAACGGGAGTACGCCGTCGAAGACATACGCCCCGGTCTTATCCTGAGTGAGGACCGCTACCGTCTTGTAAGCGGTTCCACTCTTGGTCAGAAGGTACAGTTTGTTAGCGGTCGAAACCGTTGTAGCCGGTTCGGAGAGAGCGTAGACACCACCCTTTACGAGCGGAACATTGGTGAACTGCTTATCGTCGCCGGTAGCCGTTGAGCCGTCGGTGAAAGTCAGATGAAGGTTCGAAGGGGTGAGCCCCGAGGCGGTCTTACCGGCGACAATCACCGTAGAGGCGTCGTCGGAGTCTGCGGTCATCGCTGCACCCTTACGCGAGACGTTGCTGCGGTTCACCTTGGCAGTCAACTCCTCCGCCGGAATCCAGAGGTCGAACCGCCAAAGGTTTTCGTCACCGCCGAACATCTCCACCTCCTTCTGGGTCATCGCCGACCCAGAAAGGCCGGTATAGAGCCGTCCGTCGCTGTTGACGGCGCGAACGTGAGGTGCCGCGAAATTCTCGGTGTTGTAGAAATATATCGGGAGATGCTCACAGGCGGTCTCGCAGGAGAGACGCAAGGTCGAAGACTCCGGGGCGAAAGAGAAAGCGATTTCACGCGACTGGGGATGTTCTTCGGCCATCGTCATATAGTCAGACTCCGAAGGCATACCCTCGGAGTAAGTCAGTTTTTCGTCGTAGTAGTAAGTTACGCCACCTTTATTGGTGTAATATCCCGTGACGTCAGCCGAAGTCGGCTCAGCGCCAACCCCGTTATACGCAACGACAACGAATCCGTCATTCCCCGGATTACCGTTCATGACCAGTGCATCCGTCTCCCCCTCCACAAAAGGAAACATCCGTCCATCCTTAGCCAACAGCGCATAGCCCGTTTCGTCGGCCACCACGTTGTCCGTAATCAGGAGGGTAGACTTACCAGTGATAAAGCTATAAGTTATCTGAACTTTGACGTTATTGAAATCCTCGTC
>CAZUAK010000160.1:0-2645 GCA_964618395.1 uncultured Sangeribacter sp. | reverse complement strand
CTATATATCATCCCCAAAAGTTTCTGTATCCCGATTTAGACCCCCATTTTTTTGAAACGGGGTCTTAGTATCGCGCACAGAAGAAGCAAGAACTAAAAATCAGAACTTTTGTTCATTAGATAGAAAATAGAATAAGCCGAAAAGGCAGTGTATGTCAGAATGCACCGGTAATACGGCTGGTGCGTAGAAAATAACTGTCTTGTGCATAGAAAAACACTGTTAGGAGATAGACTATTACCATTATGAACTCGAGTTTACTCATCGGATTGCTACTCCCCCTCTTGGGCACCACTCTCGGGGCTGCCTGTGTCTTCCTCATGAAAAAGGAGATCCCCGGTCGCGTCCAGAAGATACTCACTGGCTTTGCGGCCGGTGTGATGGTGGCCGCCTCGGTGTGGTCGCTTCTGATACCGTCAATGGAAATGACCGGCCAGGAGGGGTTCGGCAGAATCCTTCCCCCCGTTGTGGGGTTTATAGTGGGTATCCTATTCCTCCTTTTCCTCGATTCGGTAGTCCCTCACCAGCATATCGACTCGAACGAAAGCGAGGGTCCAAAGTCCGGTTTCTCGAAGGCAACCAAACTGACATTTGCCGTGACGCTTCACAATATTCCTGAAGGAATGGCGGTCGGTGCCGCGTTGGCAGCGGCTCTGGATCAAAGCACCTATCTGCAGATGACCGAAGCCGTAGCCCTGGCCGTTGGTATCGCCATCCAGAATTTCCCGGAAGGTGCAATCGTCTCCATGCCTTTGAAAAGTACCGGAATGTCAAAGGCCAAATCGTTTGCTGTGGGTACCTTGAGCGGTGTGGTGGAACCTTTCGGAGCCGCCCTGACGATACTCTTAGCCTCCATAGTCCTCCCTATTCTCCCCTATCTCCTGGCTTTCGCAGCCGGAGCAATGATGTATGTCGTCGTCGAGGAACTCATCCCCGAGACCCAGGAGGGCAAACACTCAAATCTCGGAACCACAGGCTTCGCTGTCGGATTCCTCCTCATGATGGTCCTCGACGTCCTCCTCGGCTGAGTAAAATGTATTCGGGGTGACGGTCAGAGGATGGAGTTTTCGTCGCGTTCGCCGTCGAAGAAGACGTCGAGGACTTCGGAGAAGATGTCATCGGGCGAGACGCTGTCGAAAAGGGTCATTGAAGACTGAAGCTTCATCGCGTCTATGCGGCCGAAAATGTCTTCGGCAGATTTGTCAGGATGACGCAACAAGGCGCTGCAGATTTGTCTCAGACGGCTGTTAAGCTCTTGGTTTGCCAGATAATCTTCCGCCTCTTCGAGTCCGGATATGCCGTAATAGTTAGCCATCTTGCTGTGTCCCAACCCTCTGAGCTGAGGAAAGATGTACCACATCCAATGTCCTCTTTTGCGTCCATCGGTAATCTCCTCCAAGGCTTCGGGAAAGCCGTTTGTCTCAAAGTTCTGCGCCTCAAGAAAGCGCGTGATGTCTCCTTCGTCTGCCATAGTCGAACTGTAAGTGAATACTAAACTCTTTTTGTCTCGGATACTTACCTCTTAAGGCAAAGCACACAGAGTTCTTAAATGCAGTAGTTCTTAAATATCGGTAAAATACGTTTCTGAAAGAATGGGAAAGCGTCGGTGTCTTCACTTCTGACACCGACGCTTTCAATCATATTTTCGTTGTCGGATCAGGATTTGTAGAGATAATCCTTTATCTGTTCCGGTCTGAAGTTGTCGATGAAGTCGGCGTTCTTAGCCACTTCAGCCTGACCGTACTTCACGTAAACGTGAAGTGACTTGCGGAACGAAGCGTCACGCTGTGTGTCGTCGAGAAGGAGGTAGCCCATCACGATGTGACCTGCCATCTCTACCATGCGACGGGCCATGAAATCGGTGAACTCAGAATCCTTCACGCCGAGCACAGCCTGAACGGCGTTGGCATACTGCTGGGTCATGAAGACGAGGGTGTTCTTGATATCCTCATCCTCCGGAGCTACGGTCTTGGCCTCTTCTTCCTTGATCCAGTTGAGATAAGTGCCGGTGGTGACGTGGCGGATGGCGGCTACCACCTGCAGCTGGGTCGTACCCTCATAGATGCTGGTGATACGGGCGTCACGGTAGAGGCGCTCGCAACGGTAGTCCTTCATGAAGCCCGAACCGCCGTGAATCTGGATACAGTCATAAGTGTTCTGGTTACAGAACTCCGAAGTCATGCCCTTAGCCAGGGGTGTGAAGGCGTCGGCGAGCTTGCTGTAAGCCTTCTGTTCCTTCTTCTCTTCGAGGGTCAGGGGACGCTCTTTTGCGATGTCGTCATAGATCTTATACATGTCGACATAGCGGGAGCAAGCGTAAAGAAGGGCGCGAGAGGCGTCGAGTTTAGCCTTCATCACTGAGAGGATCTCAGCCACAGCGGGGAACTCGATGATGGGCTTGCCGAACTGCTGACGCTCCTCGGCATACTGGAGAGCCTCACGATATGCCGCTTCGCTCAGACCAACAGACTGGGCGGCGATGCCGAGGCGCGCACCGTTCATGAGGGCCATCACATACTTGATGAGGCCGAGACGGCGAGAGCCCACGAGCTCGGCGGGTGCATCCTTATATACAAGCTCACATGTCGGAGAACCCTTGATGCCCATCTTGTTTTCGATGCGGCGAACGTTTACGCCGCCGTCGCGCT
>CAZUAK010000159.1:0-2694 GCA_964618395.1 uncultured Sangeribacter sp. | reverse complement strand
GGCTAATGTATTAAGGAGGATATTCTCAACAACAATCGAGCAGACTATGGTCTGCAAATTATTAAACGGTTAGCCAAGAAACTTATTCAACGATATGGCAAGGGGTGGGGTTTCCCAAAAATTGCAACATCATGTACGAGCTGCGTACACTTTTTCAGAAGAAGAACTTATGTACGCAGTGCGTACACAATTGAGCTGGACTCATCTTCGGTCTTTAAGACCCCGTTTCAAAAAATGGGGTCTTATTGTAATTTGAGGAGCTAAGCTGGGACACTTGTCTCATTATTAAACTAAGTAGTTCTTAAAAGGAAAAATCAAGATACGGAACTTGGTCCGGGCTCATACGTACCCGGGGGCGCCGAACGGGCGGAAACCCGCGGAACATTTTTACTTTTCAACACATTCGGACGCAAGGGGTTACGGAAGCCACTCGGCTCTGCCGAGCCTCGTTCGCCCGGAACAGAGTGGAACCTCCCGGAACGACGGCACGCATATCATCCGATAAAGCATTGTAGCGCAGGCTTCCAGCCTGTCTCGTGTCATTTCCAGATCATTTCCAAGTCATTGGGGCAGGCTTGGAAGCCTGCGCTACAATGCTTTATCGGAACCGGGGGACACGATAGGATTGAAGGTCATGAGGTTGGATGGCGCCGGTAGGATGGAAAGAGGTTGGCGGCCCGATAATTTGGTGGGTAGGGGGAATTTGATTAACTTTGTGGGTGAGTGAAAATCATTTGCTTTAGAATGGCAGTATGGAAAACGGAGATGCTAAAAAAGTGAAATATCCTGTCGGGATTCAGACCTTTTCTAAGATTCGGGAAGGGGGCTACCTCTATGTCGATAAGACGGCATCTCTGATTCCGCTGATAGAAAACGGAGGATACTACTTTCTGTCTCGTCCGCGCCGCTTCGGCAAAAGCCTTATGCTGACGACCCTCAAAGCCTATTACGAGGGACGGCGCGATCTCTTCAAGGGCCTCGCCCTCGACTCGCTTGTCGATAACTGGGAACCGCGACTTGTGTTGCATCTTGACCTCAATACAGGAGATTATGATTCTGCCGAGAAACTGGAAGCCGGACTGAAGAGCCACGTGAAACAATGGGAAAAGATTTATGGCACAGAAGATGAAGAGGCCCCTCTTTCCCAACGCTTCGGCTATGTCATCAAGCGAGCCTACGAGCAGAGTGGCCGAAAGGTCGCGATTTTGATCGACGAGTATGACAAACCCATGCTCAACGCTTTTGGAGACGAGAAACTTGCCGACGAGTTCCGCAACATTCTGAAAGCCTTCTACTCCAATCTGAAAACTTTCGACTCCTATATCGAACTCGCTGTCATCACGGGTGTTGCGCGTTTCAGCAAGGTCTCCATCTTCTCTGACCTCAACAACCTGAGGGACATATCCTTTACCGACGAGTTCGCTGCCGTCTGCGGCATCACTCCTCAAGAGCTTGACACCTATTTTCAGGAAGGGATGCGCCTAATGGGCGAAAAACTCGGGAAGACCGCCGAAGAGATAAGGGTGGCGCTGCGCGAGAACTATGACGGCTATCACTTCTCAAAAAACTCACCCGACATATACAACCCCTTCTCCCTTATATGTGCCTTTGCCGACAGTGACATCAAGGGATACTGGTTCCGTAGCGGTACTCCTACCTATCTGGTCAAACTCATAGAGCAGTCTGACATAGAACCCTTCAGGCTCGTACCGATGGAGATCACCGCAAACGAGCTCGAGTCGGCCGGGATACTTTCCGCCGATCCCGTTCCGGCGTTCTATCAGGCGGGCTACCTCACAATCAAAGAATATGACCCAGAGTTCAAGACCTACACCCTCGGCTATCCCAACAAGGAGGTGAAGGAAGGATTTCTCGAGTTTCTGGTCCCTTACTATCTGGCCAAAACCAGCGCCACCAACAACAGGTTCAGCATAAAGACGTTTGTCAAGCAGGTGCGCGAAGGGCGGATAGAGGATTTCATGAAGTCGTTCGAAAGTCTGGTGGCCAACGTTCCTTATTCCGCCAAGGGGACAAGCGAGGACCATTTTCAGACAGCGGTGTATCTTCTCTTTACCCTATTGGGTTACCACACGGTGATGGAAGAGAGGGTATCGACGGGACGCATCGACCTGTCGGTCGAGACAGACCGGTATATCTATCTCTTCGAGTTCAAGATAAATCAGTCCGCGCGCAAGGCCATGGACCAGATTCGCGCACGCCGTTATTGGACAAAATACCTGTCGTCCGGCAAAGAGATTTACCTAATCGGAGCGAACTTCGACAGCACGACGCGCTCCCTCGACGACATTATCATCGAGCGTCCGTAACCTACGTCGGATGCCAGCAGAAGGTCGGGAGGCAAGCCAATCGCCAAGATTAAAATATATTGTCCGGCCCTGCGGGCTTCAATAATCAACAAATTGATATAAAAGAATCCATCTCACGCAGATCCGGGTGGCTGAGCTGGCGCTCATCCATACCCTCGTGGCGCGGGATGGGAGGAGATTTTACGCAGATTTTTTATCTGTCATACGGCCCGTTTTTACACGCAGGCGCGCTCGGCTTGCGCCTCGCCCCCACCGCAGATGCGGCCAGACGGTCGCAGATCCTGTCGGACGCAATTCTTCGGTAAGAATTCAGATAAAGCATTGTAGCGCAGGCTTCCAGCCTGCCACGAGTCATTTCCAAGTCATT
>CAZUAK010000158.1:0-2699 GCA_964618395.1 uncultured Sangeribacter sp. | reverse complement strand
AAAATCGACTCAAGGCTGCGACCCGTGCGGCTGCCATTTTTTTGAAACGGGGTCTCAGCCGAGTTCAATGACCTCGCACTGGGTCGGTTCGCCGTTGTCGAGTGTCAGTCGCACCAGGGTCCGTTGCCTGTGCCACCCCTGGTTACCGGCCGCGCCGGGGTTGATATGGAGCAGCCCCAACTCCTTGTCATAGATGACCTTGAGGATATGGCTATGCCCGTCGACCATCAGCGTGATGTTCTCATCCTTCAGCAGCTTCTTCATCCCCTTGGCCCAACGGCCGGGGTAGCCGCCGATGTGGGTGAGAAGCACCCGCAGGCCCTCGCACTCGAAAATTTCAAGCTCGTTACACTTCCGCCGGACGGTCCCGTGGTCGATGTTTCCCGACACGGCCCTGACCGTCGCGCCGGTTTCTTCGGCCAGCCGTTCTATGATGGCGTAGTCGCCGATGTCTCCGGCATGCCATATCTCGTCACAGTCCTTGAAGTGGGTCACATAACGGTCGTCCCACAGACCGTGTGTGTCGCTGAGTATACCTATTTTCTTCATCATGCAAATATAGCAAAAAAATTTCACACCTCCCGTGTCTGCCGTTCATCCCGTGTCTGACCTGCCTCCTGAGTCCGCGGAGTCAACCCGGCCCCGCCGAAAAGTGTTGTATATGAAAACTAAATTTTGTAATTTTGCAATCATGTTTACAGCATCAAAGAAGAAAAGAGAAAACATAGCCGAATACCTGCTCTACATGTGGCAGATAGAGGACATTATACGAGCCTATAATCTTGACCTTGAACGTATTGACAAGGATATCATTGACAAGCACGAAGGGTTGGACGAGGGCGCGAAAAAGCAGATGCACGAGTGGTACGAGTCCCTGATAGACATGATGAGGCGTGAGGGTGTCGACAAGAAAGGTCACCTCCAGCTCAACAAGAATGTTGTCTCTGACCTTGAGGACCTAACCAAACGTCTTCTGGCCGACAGCCGCTTCCAGGACTTCTCGAACGAGTACTACCGCACGCTGCCCTATATCGTAGAGCTGCGCGCCAAGGCCGGCGAGGAGAAGCCCGATGAGATAGAGGCCTGCTTCAATGCCCTGTACGGCCTTCTGATGCTCCGCCTCTCGGGCAAGGAAGTCACCCCGCAGACCCTCGAGGCCACCCAGCAGATAACGAAGTTTCTCGCCCTGTTGGCGAAGTACTATAAAAAAGACTACAACAACGAGCTCTTCTCCGACATGGCTGAAGAGGTCACTGACTTAGGAGAATAAATTCTTGATGAAGAATGTATTGGTTACCGGCTCGAACGGTCAATTGGGGAATGCCCTGAAGGGCGTATTCGCGGAGCGCGAGGACATCAACCCCATCTATGTCGACATTGACGAACTCGACATCACCGACCGTCAGGCGGTAGAAAGTTTTATCTCTAAAAACGACATAGACTATATCGTCAACTGCGCCGCCTATACGGCCGTCGACAAGGCGGAGGATGAAAACATAAAGGCAGCCAAGATCAACACCGAGGCTGTCGGCAACATAGCCCAGACTGCGCGGAAACATAAGATAAAGGTCATCCACATCTCTACCGATTATGTATTCGCCGGCAACAATTTCCGTCCCTATAACGAGAGCGACGAGCCCTATCCGCGCTCAATTTACGGACGCACAAAGCTCGAGGGGGAGGGCATGCTCAACGCATACTGTCCCGACGCCGTCATCATCCGCACCGCCTGGCTATACTCCGAGTTCGGAAACAACTTCGTCAAGACAATGCTGCGTCTCGCCTCTGAGGGCAACGAAATCACGGTTGTCTATGACCAGATAGGAACTCCGACCTATGCCGGAGACCTCGCCGAAGCAATTGCAGCCGTCATAGAGGCCCCCCAGTGGAAGCCCGGAATTTACCACTTTACCGACGAGGGTGTCGCCTCATGGTATGACTTCACCAAAGCCATCATGAGGTTGACCGGGCGCGACGACGTCAAGGTCATCCCGGTCGGCACGCGCGATTATCCCACGCGTGCGGCGCGCCCCAACTACTCCGTCCTTTCCAAAAACAAAATCAAGACCACGTTCGGCCTGAGCATCCCCTACTGGCAGGACTCCCTGGCCAAGTGTCTCGAACGGTTAGCCAATCATTGACCCGCAAAGTTTACCGAGAGCGGTCCGGCAAGCGAGAACCGTAAAGGAAAGAAAAGCTTAAAACAAAACCTCATGTCTGACGAATTGAACAACTCATGTCTGACGAACTGAACAAAGAGATTGCGCGCCGTCGCACTTTCGCCATCATATCCCACCCTGACGCCGGTAAGACCACGCTGACCGAGAAACTTCTGCTCTTCGGCGGCGCTATCCATGTCGCCGGTGCCGTCAAAAGCAACAAGATCAAGAAGACCGCGACTTCCGACTGGATGGAAATCGAGAAGCAGCGCGGAATCTCCGTGGCGACCTCCGTCATGGGTTTCGAGTATAAGGACTATAAGATCAACATCCTCGACACCCCGGGCCACCAGGACTTTGCCGAGGACACGTTCCGCACATTGACGGCCGTAGACTCGGTCATCATCGTTGTCGACTCCGCCAAGGGTGTAGAGGCGCAGACCAGAAAACTCATGGAGGTTTGCCGCATGCGCAAGACCCCGGTCATCATCTTCGTCAACAAGATGGACCGTGAGGGCCGCGATCCGTTCGACATCCTCG
>CAZUAK010000157.1:0-2916 GCA_964618395.1 uncultured Sangeribacter sp. | reverse complement strand
AATTCGGTTGCCATATAGATTCCGACCCCGTAGAAACTGAAAGACCTTATGGGCCGGGGCCCATAAGGTCTTTCACGGTTTTTAGTTAAAAGGGTAGCGGTGGATTACTCGCCGAAGGGATCGTCGCCGCCGGTGATGTCCTGACCGATTTCGTATTTGTGGTCTACGGTCACATCCTTGCCTTCGTTCCAGTCAAAGACCTCCTCGGTGAAGCGGATCTCGCGGCCGAGGATGGGCTCGTATTCGTGCTCCGTTGCTCCGGGAGCCACGAAGCCGGCACCCTTGGAGAAGTCTACGAAGTAGTCAACGTAGGTTCCCGGTACCCAAAGGGTGCTGATGGGGAAGGCGGCCCAGGCGTAGGTCACGGCGTCGTCACCTTCGCCGATGGTCTTCGAGATGGCCTCAACGCCTTCGGCATAAGGATAGATGACCTCGCCGGTGGGAAGATAGGTGATGCGCACAAGGAAGGCGGCGTATGACATGCCCTCCTTGAACTCAAGCAATGAGTCGTCTTCGTTTGCGGTGAAGGTCTCGCTCAGCTGCTGGGGCACCATCATGAACGACTCCTTGCCGGTGTCGGTCGCGGTGTCGTCACCGCTCATCAGGTCGAGGCGTGTGGCGTCAGCGTCGAGGGTCTTGACGTCGTCGAAGATATATTCCAGCTCGGCCGTCTGGTCGCCGGCCGGCTTCCAGAATTGGCCGTAGCCCCCGGCGTCCTGGATATAGCCGTCAGGACGGAACTGGCCGTTGATGTCATCTTCGCTTGCCCCCTCGCCGAGGACTGCCTTCTCGCCGCGGAACTCAAAGTCGCCGGAGTTGTGGATGTTGCCGAACTTCACGCCTGCTATCTCGTACTTGTAGCGGCTGTCGTTGTTGGCTACACTTGAGAAGAAGACCTTGGTCAGCGAGTGCATGAAGGTCAGCTCCATGTCGGGATCGTCGGGTTCGAGGTTGGAGCCGCTTGAGGCGAAGATGATGTCCACCTGCTTGGTGATGTCGGGGTCAACGGTGAAGTTGTCGATCTTGATGCCGCCATACTTGCCGAAGGGTTCGGTGTTGAGCGTTGTCGGTGCGTAAGCTGCGAAGTAGAGCCACGAGCCGTCTACGGGGTAGTAGTAGGGAGTGGCCGAGGTGAAGAGCACACCGCCCTGCTCGCGGGTGAAGGTCACGGGTTCGCCGTTCTCGAAGTAGTCCTTTACCTCTTCCAGCTCGTCGGGATCGCCCTTGTAGCCGTAGACGTTGAACTCGTCGAGGTTGTAGGTGTTGTAGGCCATCGAACGCGAGAGGTTCGTTGAACGCACACGGAACGAAATAGGCTCGTTGCCGTTGGAGTTGTTCACGCTGACGATGTCCTCCTGCGAGCAGGAAGTCAGAGCCAGTGCGACCACGCCCATTGAAAACAGAATCTTTTTCATGTTTCGGTGGATTAAAGGTTAGTGATTTATTTAAAGATTAGTGTTTCAGTGTCTTTAAGTCATGAATTGTGCATTGTGAAGTGTGAACTGTGAACTGTAAGTCGCCGGCCCTACATCCCTATCGGCTCCTGTTTCCCGATGTCCCAGCCGGCAACGTTCGGGCTGAACCCCTCGCCGCCTCCGACCGATGTCGGGAAGGCTACCGAGTCGAGCCTCACGACACAGTCCGCGACTTCGGAGTTGTGGATACGGTCCGTCACGTCGTGGGTCGAGCTCCATTGCTGGCCGTCGCGCAGCGTGGCGTTCACCACGAGGATATGCTGGCTTTCACCCTCGGCGCGGGTCGTGGCCGGTCCGCCGCCGCAGTGACCGAATGTGAGCAGGTCGCCCTGCAGTCCGCCGTCGGCGGTCGGAGCCATGCTGAAAAGATGAGTCACGGTCTCGTCACCCTTCACTCCACGCCCGGGATGAACCGTGGCCGCCATTCCCGAGATGGTCGCCGTGACCGACATCGAGCTGGTGAAGTTGATGGGGTTGTGGATGATGAAGGTGTAGTGGTTGACGACGGACTCCATGTTGAACCTCACCGTGAGGGGCTTGTCGGGAAGGGGAGAGGAGGGGGCGGGACCCTTGACCTCGAAGAGGGGCACGGCGGCAATCCATATCGAGTCCGGAGAGTGGGCGAGCCGTTCGCCGCTGACGCGCGGCAGCATCGCCGAGTGGAGGTTTCCGCTGTCGCGGTGGTCGTTGAGCCTCAAACCGAACTCCTCATATATCTCCTGACCCACAAAACCGTGGCGGTCCGAGTCGCTGTTATGGCATATCGCCGAGTAAACGCCCGGCGCGAGCGTCACGGTGCCTCCGTCGCGGCCGCGAAATTCGTAGGCGACGGGTGAGGAACCCCCTTCGCGGAAGAAGTAGACCGTCATCCCCTTGGGCGAGGCGCCCGGGTCACCGCTCCAGTCGAACTCGACCGTCACCTGTAGGCGCTTGGCAGGCCGCTCGGTGAGTATGTCACGGTGGTCACACGAGGTGAGGAACATCGCCGCGACTGTCATAAGCAGCCCTGCCAGTAACGCACATCTTCTGATGCCCGTGAACATCATGGACACCCTGCGCTTCATCTGCACCCTCCTTCCTCTTCATCAGCATGATGGCAGCATTCCTGTTTCTTCCCCCGTAGGTTGGTGTTTCCGCGTCCGAGGAGCCAGACGAGAGACACCTCGGCCTTGGTAGGGCCGAACCAGTGGCGCATCGCGGTCTTTTCCCAGATATAATATCCGTCTTCGGGCCTGAACTTCTCCACCTTGCCCCCGATGTATCCCACGCCGACGGCGAAGTCGAGGTTCAGTCGGCGACCTATGGGGAGGGAGTATCCGTATTCCACCCCGACGTTGAGCATGCAGCGGTTCCACAGGTTATGGCCAGGGCGCCCTCCCATGTAGGCGGTGCCTCCGAACTCGAAGTCGAACGTGAAGGCACCGGCGTAGACGCCGACAAA
>CAZUAK010000156.1:0-3053 GCA_964618395.1 uncultured Sangeribacter sp. | reverse complement strand
AAAATCCCTCGACCGGAGCCGCCCGTGCGGCTGCCATTTTTTTGAAACGGGCTCTGAGTAGTGACTTAGTACTTGTGTTGGCTAAATGTGACTAAAAATATATCAACAAATAAAATTATATTGAGTAAAGAAAAAAGATATAGTGTAGTGGTTGAGTAGTGGCTTACATCATTTCGTCGCCATATCCGCTGCCGTCCGTAGGTTCAGACTGTCGGCGGTCGGGCTTGGCCTTCATATTGCCGAACGAGTACTTGACCGTCAGGCGGAGGGTGCGTCCGCCGCGCCAGCGTTCGTCAAACTGGGTGTAGTCGATGCCGTTGGTGGTGCTCTTGAAGCGGCGCGAGTCGAAGATGTCGCGACAGTTGAGGCTGAAGCTCCAGTTTCCGAGGTTCTTGCGGACACCGGCGTCTACGCTCCATCCTCCCTGGCGTGAGCCCTGGGCGGTGAGCTGTTTCGAGGCGTAGCGGCCCGTTGCCTGGATGCTCAGGCCCCACGGGAGACGCACGTTGGCGTTGCAGCGGATGTCCCACGCGAACGAGTGGTTGGCCTTCCCGTTGATGATGAACGTCTCGCCGTCGGCCGTGAAGGGATACTCCCAGGCGGAGATATGGTTGTCATAGAGGTTGAGCGTGGTGGTCAGTTCGAGCTTCTGACGGAACAGCTGGTTCTTGGCCACGATCTCGGCGCCGATGTTGCGCTGGTCCGATACGTTGGCCCATGTCGTGTAGAGGACGTTGTCCTGCATGTACGAGATGCGGTTTGCGCAGTTGTTCGACGTCCGCAGGTAGGCCGAGACGGTGATGACGTGGCTCAGCCAGGTCTTGATATAGTTCAGCTCGAAAGCGTTGGAGTAGGTCGGTTCGAGTTCCGGGTTACCGTACGAGATGTTTGTCGGGTTGGACAGGTCGCGGAACGAGTTGAGCTGACCTCCCCACGGACGGCGCAGGCGTCGCGTGTAGTTAATCTGAAGCTCGTTGTCATGAGGCAGTGCGTATGAGAGAAAGACCGAGGGGAAGAGTGAGAAGAAGTTCTTGCGGAAGGCCGGCACCTCGTCCTTGAGGTCGGGCTGCCACTGTCCGCCGTTTTCGTACCATCCCAAGGAGCGCGTCTTCACCTGCCAGGCCTCGCCGCGCAGTCCGGCCGAGAAGCTGAACTTGCTGACCTTGCCTCCGAGGGTGGCATAGAGGGCCGTGACGTTGTTGGTATAGAGGAAGCGGTTGTAGAGCTCGGGGGCGAAGGCCATGTCGGCGGCCGACGTGCCGAGGTCGGTGCTGTTCGGGGTGTTCTCGTGCGAGTAGTTTCCCTGATAGCCCGCTTCGAGTTTAAGCCACGAAAGGAGCTGGCCGGTATAGTCGGCCTTTGCCTCGATGGAGTTTGAGTTTATGTGCATCGACTGCTCGCGATACACGTCTATGGTCATCCCCGGGTCACCCTCTACCGGTGCAGGCCACTCCTGTTCCTGGAGGTATGAGTTCCAGGTCGGACCGCCCCAGTGGTTGTAGCCGACGAGCAGGTCGAGGGTGTGGCTACGGTTACGGCCGTAGGTATATCCGAGTTCTACGTGAGTACCCCGGTTGTCGCCCTTGTTGCGGCTCAGGTTGAGGTTGGAGCTCCACTGGTCAGGGAGATTGGATACATAATTGGTCGATGACGAACCCCAGCGGTGTCCGAACATGCCGTGTGCGTTGACATAGAGGTCGTTGAGCGGATTGATGTGCCATGTCGCCCCGGCGCGGACAAAGAGGTTGTTGCCGTGGCTGGGAGACTTTCCGTCAGAGTTGAGGAAGAAGATTTCGTCGCCAGCCTCGTCGAAGTATGTGCGCCGTGACTTGGAGCCACCTTTATTGTGGCGCATGCGGAAGCCGACACTCGCGTAAGCCTCCCACTTTGACGACGAGTAGTTGAACGAGAAGTTGGCGTTTCCGCCGCCGCGAGAGTTGACGCCCAACTCGGCGCTGCCGAAATATCCCGCCTTGCGGTTCTCTTTCAGCACAATGTTGATGATGCCCGACGTGCCTTCCGGGCTATACTTCGCCGAGGGGTTGGTGATGACCTCGATGCGTTCTATAGACTCCGCCGGGAGCTGTTCGAGAATCTGACCCTGGTTGTCGGCGGTCAGGCCGGAGGCCTTGCCGTTTATCCAGACCGTCACAGAGGAGTCGCCGCGAAGCGACACGGACCCCTCTTGGTCGACCTCGACCGAGGGGATGGACTCCAACAGCTCGCTGGCCGAGGCGCCGGCGGCAACGACGTTCGCGTCTACCTGAAAGACCTTCTTGTCCAGCTCGAAGCGCATCTGCGAGCGGATGCCCTCGACCACGACCTCTTCGAGCATCTTGGTGTCCTCTGCAAGCTTGATGACGCCCAAGGCCACATCCTTGCCGTTCACGTCGGCCATGCGTTCACGGTCAACGGAGCCGATGTTGGATATGCGCACGATGTAGGAGCCGTCCTTCACGTCGGGGATGGTGAAAGAACCGTCGAGATCGGTGTTCGTCCCGATGGGCAGCGGCTTCTTTGTCTTGGCGTCTATAAGCTGAACGTTGGCATATTCTACCGGTGCCCCGGACTGTTTGTCCACCACTTTACCCGTGATGGAGCCGTCAGCGAGGGCCAAAGCCGGCACAGAGGCAAGCAAAGCAAAAAGAAAATGTCTTGAATTCATTCGTATTCAGGTAGTTTGAAAAACACACTGGCAGTTTTTACCACACTGGATTATAGGTTTCTTCTAAAAGACAAGCTCCTCAGCGTTTCGTTTAACCAATTTAATATTTTTTTACATTACGTCCCTCGCCGATTCCATCAGTCCCGATGTAGGGTCGCGGCCCAATGTGGTTTACTTAAGAGATTAGAGATTGAGAATCAAAAGGGATTTAAAAGATTCCATCTCACGCAGATTCGGGTGGCTGAGCTGGCGCTCAGCCGGCCCCTCGGGGCGCAGATGGGGGCAGGATTTAACGCAGATTTTTTTTATTTGTATTTATTCTGTTCATATATGAAAGACGCGGGGCTCGGCTTCCGCCTCGCGATAGCCCGCAGATGCGGCCAGACGG
>CAZUAK010000155.1:0-3156 GCA_964618395.1 uncultured Sangeribacter sp. | reverse complement strand
GGGGTCGCGGGTTCGAGTCCCGTCCGCACCGCCGAGGAGAGAGGAAGAGCAGTATCGTAAACTTCGGTTTCGTACTGCTCTTTTTTCGTCTTTAACCCTCCCTCCTGGGCCATTTGGGGCACCCATAGTTCAGTGACGCGAGCGAAGCTCGTGTGCCGACGACCCCGAAGCGCCCGAGAATCCCGAAACTCTCGAAGCTCTCGAAAACCCCGAAACTCTCGAAACTCTCGAAAACCCCCAATAACCTAAAACCTAAAAAGCCGTGTCTCCATTCATAGCCATCCTAAACGGACCGAACCTCAACCTTATAGGCCGACGCGAGCCCGACATCTACGGTACGCGTCCGCTGAACGACTATCTCGAATCTATCGACTTCGGAGGCGCCGCCAGCGTCCTCTTTCAGTCAAACCACGAAGGCGAACTCATTGACCGCCTCCATCAGTTCGGATATGACCGCGAATGTGTCGGCATCGTCTTCAACCCCGGAGCACTGGCACACTACTCGTATGCCCTGGCCGACGCCATACGCTCCATCGACGCACCCGTCATCGAGGTCCATATCTCGAACATACACGCGCGCGAGCAGTTCCGCCACACTTCCGTAACGGCCGAGGCCGCCGTCGGACTTATCTCCGGCCTCGGTCTCGAAGGATACCAGTTGGCCGTCGACTGGCTCGTAAAACGTTACTGGAAACTATGATTGAGGAATACGCACGTCTCCATACTGACCCGGAACCCGATTGCCTGCGGCGCATAGAGCGGCTGAGCCATACGCGGCTGCTGCACGGTCGCATGTGCTCGGGCCACCTTCAAGGGCGGCTCCTCAAGATGCTCACCGGGATGATTCGGCCCCGCCTTGCCGTCGAATTGGGGACCTTCTCGGCCTATTCCGCGATATGTATCGCCGAGGGACTGCCCGAGGGTGCGCGGCTCGTGACGATAGAACACAATAACGAACTCGAAGACTTTATCTGCGAACGCCTCGACGAAGCCGGAGTGGCTGATAAAGTGGAACTTTGGATAGCCGATGCACTGGAGGCCCTCTCGCGCCTCGGCGACGGGAGCGTCGACATGATGTTCATCGACGCCGACAAAAGGGTCTATGCGGACTATTTCGAGGAGGCCATGCGGGTTGTCCGCCCCGGCGGCTTCATCATCGCCGACAATACGCTATGGGACGGCCACGTCATAGACCGTGCCTATGACCGCGATCCGCAGACCGTGGGAATCCGCCGCTTCAATGACATGGTAGCCGCCGACCCGCGTGTAGAGAAGGTGATGCTGCCGTTGCGAGACGGCCTCACGCTCATCCGAAAGCTCTGAAGCGCCCCCTCCGCTCAACAGAAAAGGTCTTTCATGTGTTTATCATACGTGGGGGAAATAAAACCGTAAAACCGAAGGGGAGATAACGTCAAAAAACATAAATATCATGGAAAGCAAACGCCAGGCGAAAATCAGTCGTCTCATACAGAAAGAACTCAGTGAAATCTTCCGTCGCCAGACCGCGCGCTTGGGTGGCGTGCTGGTCAGTGTGTCGGCGGTCCGCGTGTCTCCGGACCTCTCTATCGCAAAGGCCTATCTGAGCATATTCCCCTCGGACAAGGCCCCCGAGATACTGCTCAACATCCAGTCGCAGACAAAGACCGTCCGTTATGAGCTGGCACAGGCCGTGAAGTCCATTCTCCGGAAGTGTCCCGACCTCCAATTCTATGCCGATGATTCGCTCGATTATATCGACAACATCGACCGTCTGCTCGCCTCTGATCCCATCAAGGGGGAACCGGAAGATAAACCCGAAGAGGCTGAATAAACCGGATGAAGACGCCCGTCGAGGCACTCCTCGCATGGCGCTACCTGTTCGGTAAGAAGAGCCATGCGGCGGTCAACGCCATAGCTGTCGTGTCGGTGGTCGGAATGGCCATCGCCACGGCTGCCATCGTGTGTGTGCTTTCGGTCTTCAACGGATTTCGCGATGTGCTCTCGTCCAATTCCGGTCCGCTGCTGGCCGATCTGGTCGTAGAGCCGGCGAAGGGCAAGACCTTCGCGGCGGGAGACTCGCTGGCCGACGTGCTGGCGGGCATAGAGGGTGTCGGAAGAGCCGATCCGGTCATTTCGGATCAGGCCCTTGTCATATATGAGGGTCAGGAGATGCCCGTCACCCTTAGGGGCGTTCCGTCGGATCTGCCGACGCTCCATGCGCTGCGCGAGAAGATAGTGACGGAGACGCGGGGTGTCATCAGGCAGCGTGTGGCGCAGGACCCTGAGGCCATCCTCGAAGACGACTACACTCCCCCCGGAGCGGCCGACGGACTTCTGTCGGTCGGCATCGCCGTGCGTCTCGGTGTGTATGACCCTGACGCGGTGCTGACGTTGTTCGCCCCTCGGCGCGAGGGTCGGTTGAACCCCGCCAATCCCATTGCGTCGTTTGTGGTCGACTCGGTCAGGAATGTCGGTGTCTTCCAGACGGGCCAGTCGGCGTGGGACCAGAATGTGCTCGTCACTGACCTTGTCACGGCCCGCGACATACTTCAATATACGGACGAGGCCTCGTCGATTGAGCTGAAGCTGATTCCGGGCACGGACGCCGCAGAGGTCGGGACAAAAGTGCGCGACATCCTCCCGGAGGGAACGGCCATTGTCAAGGACCGCATAGGGCAGCAGGAGCTGAACGCGCGCATGATTGAGATCGAAAAGTGGATAACCTTCCTTTTGCTCTTCTTCATACTCGTCATCGCGAGTTTCAACGTTCTGAGCACCATGTCGATGCTGGTTATCGAGAAGCAGTCCTCTTTGTCGCTCCTCCACTCCCTGGGCCTGTCTGCGCGTAAGGTCGGCGGACTCTTCGCCTACGAAAGCATGTATGTCACCCTCATCGGCTCGCTGTCCGGCCTGCTTCTCGGCGTGGTGCTGGTGCTTCTGCAGTCGCACTTCGGTTTCATCCGCATCCAGGACGACCCCTCGCAGCTACTCGTCAGTGCCTATCCGGTCCGTCTCGACCCGACAGACCTCTTAGTGACGCTAATCCCCCTCTTCATCATCGGATCCGTCTGTGCCCTGACCGCCGCCCTCTTCGCCCGCAACAAGCTCCGCTAACCCCCCCCCTTCCGATAAAGCATTGTAGCGCAGGCTTCCAGCCTGCCCCAATGACTTGGAAAT
>CAZUAK010000154.1:1482-3211 GCA_964618395.1 uncultured Sangeribacter sp. | reverse complement strand
ATTTTTAAAGGTAACTTTTAAGGGTAACATATCAGGCATTGGCAAGATAGGGGAAGGACGGTATCTCCGCGCCCTCCTCGAGTGAGGCGAGGGCATAGAGCCACTCAATCTCGGCGGTCCATATATCGGGATTGGGAGTCTCCAGGATTATGGGCATGTTGTCGAACCGTGGGTCCTTCATCAGCCGGACAAAAAACTCGCCCCCGAGCGTTCCGGCTCCAAGTGAGGCGTGGCGGTCTATCCTCGACCCCAGCTTACGCATGTCGTCGTTCAGGTGGAGGGCTTTCAGATAGCCGGCACCTATCGTCTCGTCGAACTGTCGCCACGTTTCGTCATACCCCTCTTTAGTGGCGAGGTCATAACCGGCGGAGTATGAGTGACACGTGTCGAGACACACCCCGACGCGCGTCTTGTCTTCGACCTTGTCTATGATGCGGGCGAGCTGCTCGAAGTTGTATCCGAGGTTGGAACCCTGGCCGGCCGTAGTCTCGAGCACGGCCGTCACGCCCTCCGTCTTGTCGAGTGCCCAGTTGAGCGACTCGGCGATACGGTCAAGGCAGTCCTCCTCAGACATCTCCCTCATGTGAGAGCCGGGGTGGAAGTTGAGCATTTTCAAGCCCAACTGCTCACACCGCCTAAGCTCGTCGAGAAAGGACTTGCGGCTCAGTTTGAGTTTCGCCTCATCGGGAGACCCGAGGTTTATGAGGAAGTTGTCGTGGGGCAGGATGACTTCGGGCTTGAAGCCGAATTCCTCACAGCGTTGGTTGAAGAGCTCCACCTGCTCCTCGGGGATGGGCTTCGTCACCCAGCGGTTAGAGTAGCCGGTGAAGAGGGCGAAGGCTTTCGCCCCTATCTCAGCGGCTTCGAGGGGCGCCGAGGCGACTCCGTTGTTCACACTGACATGTGCTCCGATATATTTCATTGTACTTCAATCTTTTGTTGAAGAAAGAGAATCAAGATTCTGTCTTTAATTTAAGGTTAAGTTTGGGCGAGGGGAGATAATTCTCGTAAAGTTACAAATTTTTAGCTTATGAATAGGACCGTTCGCCCGAATTTTTCAAGATATTTTTCGTAATTTTGTATTGATGAATAAAAAACCAACGGAATATACACCATTGTCAAAGGCCAAGGCTGCCCTTTATTCGCGCCTGGGGAGTGTAAAGACCCGTCGCAAGGAGGGTCTGTTCCTCGTTGCGGGCGAGAAGTGTGTCGCCGATACCCGCGAGGCCTTCTCGCCGGAGGCCCTCATTGCTTCGCGAGAGTGGCTGGAGGCAAACGCCGCTTCGTGGCCCGAAGATATCGTAAGGGTGGCCTCCGAAGGGGAACTGTCGAAGCTCTCCGGCATGAATTCGGCCCCCGCCGTCGTGGCGGTCTACCGTATCCCGGAGTCAGACGTTGACGACCTTAAGATTCCGGACGGTCAGCTTGCGCTGCTCTTGGACGGTGTGCAGGATCCCGGCAATTTCGGGTCTATCCTCCGCACCGCCGACTGGTTCGGTGTGACTCGCGTCTTCGCCTCTTCTGACACGGTTGACCTCTATAACCCGAAGGTTATCCAGGCCACAATGGGGGCCGTCTCGCGCGTGAAGGTGACGTATTGTGACCTGGCCGAGGTCATAGGCTCTAATCCGGAACTACCCGTATACGGGACCCTGCTCGAAGGGAAGGATATTTATCAGACCCGGCTCGAACAACACGCAATGATTGTCATGGGCAACGAGGGTAAGGG
>CAZUAK010000154.1:0-1382 GCA_964618395.1 uncultured Sangeribacter sp. | reverse complement strand
AAGTGGATGGGCAAGTGCCCGTCATGCGGAGAGTGGAACACCTTTGTCGAGGAAAAAGTGACCCAGGTGAAGGGGAAGTCCATCAAGCAGAAGGGACTGCTGGCCTCATCGTCCAAGCCGGTGCCCCTCTCTCAGATTGAGCCTCTCGACGAACCGAGGATAAAGATGCCGTCGTCCGAGCTCAACCGTGTGTTGGGAGGTGGGCTGGTGGCCGGCTCGCTGACGCTTCTCGGGGGCGAACCGGGAATCGGCAAGTCTACGCTCCTTCTACAGAACATCCTCTCCATCAGGAACAAGAAGATTCTGTACGTCTCGGGTGAGGAGTCGGCCTCGCAGCTGAAACTCCGCGCGGACCGTCTGGGAAAGATTGCCGACAATACCTATATACTCTGTGAAACGCGCCTTGAGCAGATCTTTACGCAGATTGAAAATGTCGAGCCGCAGATGGTTGTCATCGACTCGATACAGACCATAGCCTCGGCCGACATCGAGTCGGCAGCCGGCTCGGTGAGCCAGGTCCGAGAGTGCGCCGCCGCCCTGCTCAGGTACGCCAAGGAGAGCAATGTCCCCGTCATCCTTGTGGGCCACATAAACAAGGACGGCGCCATCGCCGGACCCAAGGTGCTGGAGCACATCGTCGATACTGTGATACAGTTTGAGGGCGACCGCCAGTATCTTTACCGACTTCTCCGCAGTATCAAGAACCGCTTCGGCTCGACTTCGGAGATTGGCATATATGAGATGGTGCAGAACGGCCTCAAGGAGGTGAAGAATCCGTCTGAGATGCTTCTGTCCGACAACCGGATTGAAAATATGAGCGGCATAAGCATCGGTGTGACCACCGAGGGCCAGCGACCGTTCCTTGTCGAGGTGCAGGCACTCGTTTCTTCGGCGGCTTACGGTACTCCTCAGCGTTCCGTGACCGGTTTTGACAAGCAGCGGCTGAACATGCTGCTCGCCGTTCTTGAAAAGCGTGCTCGCTTCAAGCTCGGTCAGAAGGATGTCTTCCTCAACATTGCCGGCGGACTGAAGGTGGCCGACCCGGCGTTGGACATGGCCGTGATTTCGGCTGTCATGTCGAGCAATTTTGACATTACGCTTCCTCCGAAGGCGACCTTCGTAGGCGAGGTCGGCCTCTCCGGCGAAATACGCACCGTCCCGCGTGGAGAGCAACGGGTGGCCGAAGCCGAGAAGCTCGGCTTCGAGACCATATTCATTCCGCGCGGAAACCTAAAAGGGGTTCAGCGTAACTTCGGCATACGGGTCGTCGAAGTTTCCACCGTCGAGGAGCTCTTCCGCTCCATCTTTGCCTGACGGCCCTATATTGGTAGGTTAAATCCTTTTAATATATGGCCAACCGCGGTCGCGGCAGGCCGCGACCC
>CAZUAK010000153.1:0-3233 GCA_964618395.1 uncultured Sangeribacter sp. | reverse complement strand
CTCGAGTTTCCTTGGTTATTCGCAGGCGAGACGGTAGATCTCCTCGCAGTCCTTCATCGAGAGGGGAACGTAGGCGCCGAGGGTGTCGCCCATGTTGCGGTGGAGCGAGCGGACCATTTTGTCGATGTCGGGCTCGCCGCCGATGAGGGTCTTCAGGTCGGTCGTCAGGCCGAGCTCGTGATAGAACTCCTTCAGACGCTCGATGCCCTCGGCGATGACGTCGTGGGCCGACTTGTCGGTCGGGTTGACTGACATGACGTTGATGGCGAAGCGCCAAACCTTGTCGGGATTGCGGAAGGAGACAAACTTCATCCACGCGGGAACGATGACGGCCAGACCGGCGCCGTGTGCCACGTTATAGAACGCCGAGATTTCGTGCTCCAGACGGTGAGAGGCCCAGTCTTCGACCTTGCCCACGCCGCAGAGGCCGTTATGGGCGAGGTTTCCGGCCCACATAATGTTGGCGCGTGCGTCATAGTCGTTGGGGTTGACCTTGATGCGCATCGCCTCGTCCATGATGGAGCGCATGATTGCCTCCGAGTATGCGTCGACAAGCTCCGTTCCGGGAGTGTTTGAGAAGTAGCGTTCGTAGATATGACAGAGCATGTCGACCGCGCCGCAGGCCGACTGGAACTCCGGCAGGGTGTAGGTCAGCTCCGGGTTCATTACCGAGAAGCGCGGACGCAGAAGCCCGGGATAGCGCACGGAGATTTTCTGCTTGGTCGAAATTTTGGTGATGACCGAGTTGCCGCTACCTTCCGAGCCGGCAGCCGGAATTGTCAGCACGACGCCGACGGGAAGCGCGGCCACGGGTTTCTCCTTGCCCGAATAAAAGTCCCAGAAATCGCCGGGATAGATTGCGCCGAGTGCGATGGCCTTGGCGGTGTCGATGACCGAGCCGCCCCCCACGGCGAGTATGAAATTGACCTTCTCCTTGAGTGCGAGGTCGATACCCTCATAGACGCGGTCGTCGGTGGGGTTGGGCTGGATACCCTTCAGCACGACATATTCCACGCCGACAGAGCGGAGCGAGTCTTCGATGGTGCCGATGAGGCCCGAGCGTTCGGCCGAGCCGCCGCCATAGACAAGAAGAACTTTTGTGCCGCCGAAGCGTGTGACCAGCGCGCCGGTCTCTTTCTCGGTTCCGCGACCGAATACAAACTCAGTAGGAGAGCAAAAGGTGAAGTTTTCCATTAGAGTAGATTATAGTTATGGGAGATAAAAGTATTCTGAAATACGGTATAAGCCGTATTACGGGTGTATTTTGTACGTAGTCAGAATGTATGGTCGCGGCCTGCCGCGACCGAGTAGTTGACAAAAGAATATAACAACTATAATGCGGTCGCGGCAGGCCGCGACCCTACATCCTGACGAGCCGGATAATTTTTTAGGGCTATATAAATAAAACGTTCCGGGACGGACTTTTGTCCGAACCGGAACGTGATTTTTTTGGCGGGAGTAGAGCCGCTCAGAACTCGCGGGCAATGGCCTCGGCGATTTCTGCCATCCTCTCGGGCGAGGGTGCGTCGATTTTCTTGCGGAAGTCGAGGTCGCCCTCGTTGTTGATGGGTACGAGGTGGATGTGTGCGTGGGGCACTTCGAGGCCGAGCACGGCCATGGCGACCTTTCGGCAGGGGAAGGCCTTCTTGATGGCTGCGGCGACCTTCTTGGTGAAGACCGACATGGCTGCGGTCTCCTCGTCGGTGAGGTCGAAGAGGTAGTCCTCCTCGCGTTTGGGGATGACGAGGGTGTGGCCCTCGCGGATGGGGCTGATGTCGAGGAAGGCGTAGAAGCTGTCGTCTTCGGCCACCTTATAAGAAGGTATCTCGCCCTTTACTATCTTGGTGAATATCGATGACATGGTTTTGGCCGGTGTTTAGTACATGTAGGAAGCCTGTGCTACATGCTGTTTGGGGTTAGATTTCGAT
Source organism: uncultured Sangeribacter sp. (assembly GCA_964618395.1). Taxonomy (GTDB): domain Bacteria; phylum Bacteroidota; class Bacteroidia; order Bacteroidales; family Muribaculaceae; genus Lepagella. The sequence goes on along the minus strand of CAZUAK010000153.1, from coordinate 1,305 downwards.
TTTGAGGACCTCGAACTTCATGAGGCCGACGGGCGCCTGGATTTCTACCACGTCGCCGACCTTGTGTCCGAGCAGGCCCTTGGCGATGGGGGTCGAAGAGGCTATCTTGCCCTCGCGGAGATTTGCCTCGGAGTCGGTCACGATGGTGTATGTGACGGTCATGTTGTTGGCGAGGTTCTTGATGGTCACTTTGTTGAGAAGCTGGATCTCCTCGGTGTTGAGCTGAGAGTCGTCGATGATGCGTGCGCCGGCGATGAGTTCCTTGAGTTTGGCGATTTTCATCTCGAGCATGCCCTGTGCCTCCTTGGCGGCGTCATACTCGGCATTCTCGGAGAGGTCTCCCTTGTCACGGGCCTCGGCAATTGCCTGCTTGATGGCGGGGCGCTTCGCTTCGAGCTCGGCGAGTTCCGCCATTTTCTTATCGTATCCTTCCTTGGTGATATACGTTGCCATAATTGGATGCTGTCTGGTAGATTTTTGTTGGGTTAAAGGAGTGAGAGTCACTCTTTTAAGGTGAATTAAAACATAAAAAAAGCGTAAAAGGCTTCGGGGGCCGTCGGGCCCTCGAAGTCTCTTACTGAATGCAAAGTTATGAAATTAATTCGAGATTTCCAAATTATTAGGCATCCTCGTCGGCGATTTTCTCCGCCTCCTTGACGATGTCGTCCGAGGTTACGCGTTCGAGCCACTTCACCATGCCGAACATCGTGCCCATAGAGATGACGCAGACGCTTGCGAAGACGGCCCATGCGATCCAGATGGGAGCGCGGTTGTAGATGAGCGGGCCGATCCAGAGCAGGAGGTTACCCACGGCCGTGGCACCCAGCCAGAGGCCCTGACAGAGACCCTGAAGGTGCTTCGGAGCAACTTTCGATACGAACGAGAGGCCCAGGGGTGAGATGAACAGCTCGGCCACGGTCAGGAAGAAATAGAGCAGCACGAGTACCCACGGTCCGGTCTTCATCGTGTCTCTGACGCCGATGGCCATGCCGCGGAAGGTTTCGCCCGAGGGATAGCCCTTGAAGAGGCAGAAGAGCATGATGAAGATATAGGCGATGGCCGCAAGGCCCATGCCGATACCGATCTTGCGGGGTGTGGAGATGACCTTGCCTTTCTTAAGCAGCATGCCGAAATACCACATGATGAAGGGGGTCAGCACAATCACGAAGAAGGGGTTCAGGGCCTGCCAGATTTCGGGAGCGATGGAGTCGGTCTTCACGAAGTCGCGGGCAAACAGGGACAGTGAGGTACCGTTCTGGTGGAAAGAGAACCAGAAGAAGATGGCGATGCCGAGCACTGCGAAGA
>CAZUAK010000152.1:0-3258 GCA_964618395.1 uncultured Sangeribacter sp. | reverse complement strand
AACCAAAGACAAGTAAAAATCTTAAAATCCTAATACACTAATCTGACAATGCCAAAACCTTCACTGAGGGGTCTTGACGTACCCGCGTCACCGATCCGCAAACTCGCTCCCCTCGCGCTGGCCGCCCGTCAGCGCGGAACAAAGGTCATCGCGCTCAACATCGGCCAGCCTGACCTGCCGACTCCCGAAGAGGCCTTCGAAGCCCTTCGCCACATTGACCGCAAGGTCCTCGAATACAGCCCCAGCGACGGCCTGCGCTCGCTGCGCGACAAGATGGTGGAGTACTATGACCGCTTCAACATGAACGTCACCGCCGACGACATCATCGTCACCACCGGCGGCTCAGAGGCTGTCATGCTCGCCTTCATGGCCACTCTCAATCCGGGCGACGAGGTCATCATCCCTGAGCCGGCTTATGCCAACTATATCACCTTTGCAAAGATGGCCGGCGCCGTCATCCGTCCCGTAGTGGCCCGCATCGAGAACGGCTTCGCACTCCCCCCGATTGAGGAGTTCGAGAAGCTCATCACTCCCAAGACCCGCGCCATCCTTATCTGTAACCCCAACAACCCGACGGGTTACGTCTACACCCGCGAGGAGCTCGAGGCGCTGCGCGACATCGTGCTCCGTCACGACCTCTACCTCTTCTCTGACGAGGTTTACCGCGAGTTCTGCTATACCGAGGAGCCCTACTTCTCGGCCATGCACCTCAAAGGCGCTGAAGAGAATGTCGTAGTCATCGACTCCGTCTCAAAGCGCTACAACGAGTGCGGCATCCGTGTGGGCACCATGGTGACCAAGAACAAGGAACTGAAGTCCATCGTGATGAAGTTCTGCCAGGCCCGTCTGTCGCCCCCGCTGCTTGGCCAGATCGTTGCCGAAGCCTCTATCGACGCTCCGAAGGCATACCTGGACGGCGTCTATGAGGAGTACATCAACCGCCGCAACGTCCTCGTCGAGGGTCTCAACACCATCCCCGGCGTTGTCTGCCCGCTCCCGAAGGGTGCCTTCTACTGTGTTGTCGGTCTTCCGGTCGAGGATGCCGAGGACTTCTGCAAGTGGTGTCTGAACGATTTCACCTTCAACGGAGAGACCGTCTTCATGGCTCCCGCCGCAGGCTTCTACACCACTCCCGGTGCCGGCCGCAACGAGGTCCGCATGGCCTACGTGCTCGAAATCCCCGAGCTCAAACGTGCCGTAGAGGTACTCCGTGCAGCCCTCGAAGCCTACAAGGCCCGCTAAGCGTATAAATACTCTCCGGAGCCTCTGCTCCGGCTGAGACACCGCATATAATCCCCTTCCGTTCAGTCGCTACGAACTATCGGAAGGGGATTTTTGTTTTATCTCTTGAAAGATTCCCACTCTTATTGAAGTCCCCCCCACGGGGGTACGACTCTCTAAACTATAGACTAAGGATAATAAAACTATAGACTAAGGATAATAAAACTATAGACTATGGAAAACACACAGACACGACATAATCCTTCGCTCAACGAAATTCTTGAAAAATCGGTACGGAACAACTGGGACCGTCTGGCCCTGACAGACCTTGGCGGTATCAACTACCGCTACCGTGACCTGGCGGAATGTGTGGAGAAACTTCACCTCATGTTCGACGCGGCCGGTGTCAAGAAGGGCGACAAAATCGCCATCTGCGGAAAGAACTCCGCCAACTGGGCCGCCATCTTCATCTCCTGCCTCTCTGCCGGCGTGGTGGCCGTCCCCATACTCCACGAGTTCAAACCCGACACAATCCACCATCTCGTTAACCACTCGGACGCGAAACTCCTCTTTGTCGACAAAACCATCTGGGAAAATCTGGACGAAAAACTCCTCCCCCACCTTGTGGGTGCCCTCTTCATCTCTGAGTTGGGTATGCCGCTCTCGCGCTCAGAGAAACTGACCGAGACCCGCGACAACATCAACGAACTCTTCGGCCGCAAGTATCCGCGAGAGTTCACCAAGAAGGATGTCAACTGGTTCCACGACAATCCCGAGGACCTGGCCCTCATCAACTATACCTCCGGCTCGACCGGCATGTCGAAGGGTGTCATGCTCCCCTACCGTTCCATCTGGAGCAACATCCGCTACTGTATCGACAACCTTGACTTCCTCAAACCGGGCGACGGCATCGTCAACATGCTTCCGCTGGCCCACCTTTACGGCATGGTCATCGAGATGCTTCACCCCCTGGCAAAGGGCTGTCACTGCAATTTCGTGACCCGCATACCCTCGCCGCGCATCATCCTCGGCGCCTTCGAGGAGGTTCACCCGAAACTCATCATCACCGTGCCCCTCATCCTGGAGAAGATTATAAAGAACAACGTCTTCCCGGTCATCAACAAACCGGTGATGAGGTTTGCCCTCAAGGTGCCCTATCTGAAGGACTATCTACTCGGAAAGATACGCGCCAAGCTCATCATGACCATGGGCGGCGAGCTGCGCGAGGTCATCATCGGCGGCGCAGCCCTCAACGCGGAGGTCGGTGCCTTCCTCGACAAAATCAAGTTCCCGTATACGGTCGGTTACGGCATGACGGAGTGCGGACCGCTTATCTCCTACTGTGACCCGGAGCATCAGAAGCCGGGCAGCGTCGGCAAGGTCGTTGACCGCATGCAGGTGCGTGTCGACTCTCATGACCCTGAGAATGTCGCCGGCAACCTGTGGGTCAAGGGTGACAACGTGATGAAGGGATACTACAAGAACCCGGAGGCGACGGCCGAGGTGATGGGCAAGGATGGCTGGATGAACACCGGTGACCTCTGCCGCATAGACAAGGACGGCTACATCTTCGTCTCGGGCCGTTCCAAGAACATGATACTCGGCCCCTCGGGTCAGAACATCTATCCCGAGGAGATTGAGCAGAAGCTGAACAACCTCCCCTACGTAAACGAAAGTCTTGTGATAGACGACGGCGGTCACCTCGTGGCGCTCATACACCCGGACTACGATAAGCTGAACGACACACCCTCGGAAGAAGTAGAGAAGATAATGGACCGCAACATCAAGGACCTGAACGAGGACCTGCCCAGTTACAGCCGCATCTCCCGCTTCAAGATCATGCCCGAAGAATTCGAGAAGACTCCCAAGCGTTCCATCAAGCGCTTCCTCTACCAGCCCTAAACGACGTCGGCCACAATTCCCGCACCCCATACAAATCCCTGCTGAACCATTCGAATTTTTTCGAACAGTTCAGCAGGGATTTACGCTGCCCATTAAAGAAAAACCGCAACCGCCGTTTCCGAAACCGCGGTTGCG
>CAZUAK010000151.1:0-3398 GCA_964618395.1 uncultured Sangeribacter sp. | reverse complement strand
GAGAGGCGAAAGAGTATTCGGAGACTCCCTCCCCTTCGGAGACTCCCTCCCCTTCAAGACCATTAAGAGTTAATCATGATAAGCTATCTTCAGATTGACGGACTGACCAAGTCGGTCGGTGACCGCGTATTGTTCGCAGATATGACCCTCGGTGTATATGAGGGCGACAAAATCGGTCTGGTCGCCCGCAACGGCGCGGGCAAGTCGACCATGCTCAATATCATCACCGGACATGAAGATTATGACTCCGGCAAGATTGTCTTCTCCAAGGGTATCCGCGTAGGTTATCTCGCGCAGACCCCAAGTTTTGAAGAGGGAATGTCTGTCTCTGACTTCATCGCCTCCAACACGGACAGTTCCAAGCCTGAAGAGGCGGAGACGGCCAAGAGGTTGGCCACACAGTTCGGCATCATCGATTTCGAGCGCAAGATGTCAGAGCTGAGCGGCGGGCAGCTCAAAAGGGTCGCCATCGCCTGTGTGCTCGCCCCCTCTCCGGAGATGCTGATTCTCGACGAGCCGACCAACCACCTCGACATAGACATGATCGAGTGGCTCGAACAGTATCTTGTCCGCCAGAGGGTCACTCTGCTCATGGTGACGCATGACCGATATTTCTTGGATAAGATATGCAACAAGATCATAGAGATTGACCGCGAACAGGTCTACAGCTATGACGGTAACTATGACTACTACCTGCGTCGCCGCGCAGAGCGCATGGAGAACCTTTCGGCCGAACTCGCCCGCGTTAAGAACCTCTTGAGGAAAGAGGCGGACTGGATGAGCCGTCAGCCTCAGGCTCGCGGTTCGAAAGCAAAATACCGCATAGACAATTTCCACAAACTGGAGGAGAAGAGCCGCGTGAACCTGCGCAATGACAATGTCGAACTCGGCGTCACCTCCTCCTATATAGGCTCGAAGATATTCGAGGCCCACAATGTCTCGAAAAGCTTCGGCGACATCCGTATCCTTGACGACTGGAGCTACAACTTTGCCCGATATGAAAAAGTCGGCATCGTCGGTGACAACGGTGCCGGCAAGACGACGTTCATCAAGCTTCTCTTAGGCCTTCTGCAGCCCGATTCGGGCCACTTTGACATCGGTCAGACTGTCCGCTGGGGATATTATAGCCAGGAGGGCATCACAGACCTCGATGAGCGCAAAAAAGTCATAGACGCCGTGACCGAGATAGCCGAGGAAATAAGGATTGACGAGAAGACGCGTCTGACGGCCCGCCAGTTCCTGAACCGTTTCCTCTTCACATCCGAAGACCAGCAGAAATATATCCACAAGCTCTCAGGCGGAGAAAAGCGCCGGCTCTATCTCGCCACGGTGCTGATGAAACAGCCCAACTTCCTGATTCTCGACGAGCCCACAAATGACCTCGACATCATGACCCTGACGATTCTGGAGGATTATCTGGCCTCTTTCAAGGGTTGTGTCATCGTTGTCAGCCACGACCGCTTCTTCCTTGACCGCATCGCGGACCATCTTTTTGTGTTCGAAGGGAACGGTGTCGTGCGTGACTTTCCGGGCGACTACTCAAACTGGAGACACTGCGTGGAAGAGAAACGGCGCGAGGACCGGCGCCTTGCCGAGGAGGCGAGGCGTAAGGAGGAGGGAGCGCCGAAACGGCCAGAGCGAACGGAACGCCCCGCGAAACTGTCTTTCAAGGAGAAGAGGGAAATGGAACAGCTTGAAAAGCGCCTCGAAGAGTTGAACTCCGAGCGCACGGCACTCGAGGAGAGCATGAACTCGGGCGCGATGGATCACGTCGAACTCGCACAGGCCGCCTCTCGCATCGAGGCCATAATCGCCGAGACGGACGAGGCCGAGCTCAGGCTTCTCGAGCTTATGGAAAAGGAAGGATAATTTCTATCGGGATAAACTCATCAGCTTAGAAACCCCTGTTTTTTGAGGAAGTCTGTCAGCGTCTGTGAGACAGACTCGTTGAGGCCGCGCGGGTAACGGACTTCGGCGAAGACCTGCGCGAGGTTTTGCTTGCCGTTTTCTTCCGCGAAACCGGCGTTGGCGGGATAGTCCTCCTTGACCTTGAACAATTCGAGTATCTCGTCGTCGCTGAATTCGCGATAGCGTCCCTCATGAACCACGGCTTCGAGCGGAAGCCTTTCAGTCTCTACACCTTCTTCGTCAGGCCATCCTATGGCCAGTGCCGCTACCGGAACCACAAGTTCTGGAAGGCCGAGCAACTCGGAAATCTGCGGTGCGTTATATGTCACAGTTCCGAGATAGCAGGTTCCGAGGCCTTTCATTTCGGCGATGGTGACAATCTGCTGGGCCAAAATGACCGCATCGGTCATTGCTGAGGTGAAGGAAAGGAAATTATCGTATGCGGCATCGGCGTCACGGAGCTTGCACCAACGAGTAAAGCGGTTGAAATCGGCGCATACCGTCAAGATGGCCTTAGCTCCGGTCGAGGCGGGTTGATTGAAGTGAAGCGGTGCCATGACGGCTATCTCCTCGGGGGTCCGCGACACCACTACTGTATAGAGCTGCATGTTGCCGCATGTCGGAGCCTTTACGGCAGCTTCGAGTATATCGTTTATCAATTGGGGCTCAATCTCGCGGTTCGAGAACTTGCGCACGCTCTTTCGTGATTTGAAGTATTCCATTTATATTTAGGTTTAGTATCACAAGCAAAGTTCATCGACAGGATGTAGGGTCGCGGCCTGCCGCGACCGCGAAGGCGTCAATATATGTCAATATATGTCAAGGGTAGGCAATGACACAGTCGGGGCACCCCGCGACCCTACATCCTGTCGAAATAATGACTTGTAGATTTTTTGAAGATATGTGGAAAGAGGGTGTATCAAAATGACATAATGATACACCCTCCTTTTTTACTGTTATTCAGATTTTTTCAGCTACCCGCAAAATCAGTCTTCGAGTTTGTGGATAACCAGACCTGAGCGGAGCTTGGGCTCGAACCAGGTGGTCTTCGGGGGCATGATGTTTCCGGTGTCGGCGATGTTGATGAGCTGATCCATAGTCACGGGATAGAGGGCGAGGGCCATCTTCATTTCACCGCTGTCTACACGCTTCTTGAGCTCGCCGAGGCCACGGATACCGCCGACGAAGTCGATGCGCTTGTCAGAACGGAGGTCGGTGATGCCGAGGATGTCGCGGAGGATGAGGTCAGACGATACAGTCACGTCGAGCACGCCGATCGGATCCTGGTCGTTATAGGTTCCCTCTTTGGCTGTCAGTGAGTACCACTTTCCGCCAAGATAGAGAGAGAAGTTGTGGAGGCCGGCGGGCTGATAGATTTCTTCGCCTTTCTCCTCGACAACGAAGTTCTCGCGGAGACGGTCAAGGAACTGCTCCTCGGTCAGACCGTTCAGGTCACGGACAACGCGGTTGTAGTCGATGAGCTTGAGGTG
>CAZUAK010000150.1:0-3419 GCA_964618395.1 uncultured Sangeribacter sp. | reverse complement strand
CGGCTGGTACGGCATCAACGGCCAGTGGACCTGTATGCACGCCCGCAAGGAGTTCGTGCTCAACAACTGGGACTTCCAGGACGGACGCTGTGACGACGGCCGTACCTACCTCTGGCTGACCGACGAGAGCGGCTTCGTTGTCGAGAACACCGACTTCTCCACATATACCGACGGCTTCGTGCCCGTCAAGTTCACCAACGTCGAGTGTAACCCTGACGGCACAATGCCCCGCTGGGAGCAGCCCGCCGAGCAGGACGGCAAGGCCCTTGAGGGCGCCGGTCTGCGCCGCGTCGGTGTCCATGACCTCAACAACAAGAACAACTTCGGCGTCAAGGCTGTCGCCGACTTCGCCAACACTGACTATCCCGTCATCCGTCTGGCCGAAATCTACCTGACCGCCGCCGAGGCTCACCTGCGCGGAAACGGCGTCGGTGACCAGGCAACCGCACTGAAGTATGTCAACTACGTCCGCGAGCGCGCAACGGGTTGTGTGCCCTGGAACGCCGGTGACCTCACCCTGCCCAACCTCCTCTCCGAGCGCGCACGCGAGCTCTACTGGGAGAACAACCGCCGTACCGACCTCATCCGCTTCGGCATGTTCGCTGGCGGCGGCTACGTTTGGGCTTGGAAGAACAACGTTCCCACCGGTGCCGACATCCCCGCCAACATGAACCTCTATCCGCTCCCCAACATGGTGATCAACTCATATAGCGGTCCGTTCCCCCAGAACCAGGGCTATTGATCATCGCCTTTCCTAATCTAATTCAGAACAAAGCATGAAAAAAATATCGATTCTGATGACGGCCGCTGCCGTGGCATGCGGGTGGATGACTTCCTGCAAAAGCGATACCCAGCCCCGTCTGGACAAGCCCACTGAGTTTGTCCTCAACACTCCGGCCCTCGCCAATCAGACCTACATCCTCCAGGAGGGTGAGCAGGACGGCGAGGAGATCACGACCTCTATCGAGCTCACCGTCTCACAGCCCAACTACGGCCTGGGCGTCGTGACCCAGTATGAAGTCCAGGCTTCGCTCGACGGCGAGTTCAACGACGCCGTGCTCGACGAGAACGGAACCGTAACCTCACCCGCTACATATCAGAGCCTGCGCACCGTCAACACACAGGCAAAGATCGACGTCTCCGCCTTCGACATGTCAGTGGCCATCAACGCCCTGAACGGCATCACCGAGAAGGACCAGGAAGACTACTTCAACCAGGAGTTCGCCGGCAAGCCCCAGGAGGTTTATGTACGCGTTCACGCCTATATCCCCAACGCCCCCTACTCGAGCATCTACTCGAACGTCATCAAGCTCAGCATCGTCCCCTACTTCGCCGTGGCTGTCCCCGGAAGCATCTGGATGATCGGCGCCTATACCGGCTGGAGCATCGACAACCCGAGTCCCCTCGTGCTTGTCACCGAGGCTGAGAACGCCATCGGCAGCAAGGTCTACACCGCCACCATCGACATCGAAGCCGGCGCCAACCCCGGTGCCTTCCGCTTCTATACCGAGCTCGGCGACTGGGAGAACAACTCAATCGGTTCTCAGGTTGAGGATGCCGGCGTCAATGTCTCCATCGACCCCGACACCAACACCTACGAAGGCGAGGCTGTCGACGGTAAAGGCAACTGGAACCTCGCAAACTGGGACGACATCACCGGAGGCGAGGCTGCCCAGCTGAAGATGACCGTCGACCTCAGCGGCTCCTCTTATAAGGTTTACTTCACCGTTCTCAAGTAACTCCAAAAGTAATCCAAGGTAAATTCCCAATCCATAACACCGACCCGGAGCCGCGAGGCCCGCACCCCTAAGCTCCGGGACGGTATCAATCAAAACGAACATCACACATGAAAAAAATAGGAATCTTTTGCGCAGCCCTGCTCGCCCTCGGATTCACCGCATGTGACGACACGTCCGACCTCGGAAAGATGCAGATCAATCCCCAGGAACCCGTCATGGAGGCCAACGGAATCGGCATCTCCTATCTCGACGAGTTCGCCAAGCCGGCCTTCTCGCTCCAGGGTCAGGAGGGCAAGGAGCTCAACCTCGTCTCCTGGGCCGTCACCCAGGCCGAATATGCGCTCCCGGAGAACTTCCACCCCATGTTCCGCCTGCGCGTAGCCTCGACCCAGGACTTCTCTGACCAGATCACCATCGACCTGGCAGCCTCTGAGACCGACCCCCACAACATCATGGTCAGCGCCGACAGCTTCAACGAGGCCGTCATCACCCTCTTCGGCCGTCAGCCCGTCGCTCGCCCCGTACACATCGCCCTCGAGGGCTTCATCGTCAGCGGCACCCAGCTGACCGCCATCGGTGACAAGCTCGGCGAGAAGACAATCAACGTCACTCCCGCGCTCGACCCCGCATACTCAGGCATCGAGCCCAACTACTACCTGATGACCTCGCTCGACGGCATGACCATCGACAAGGCTGTCAAGATGCAGCACAGCGACAAGCACCAGTATGACGACCCGCAGTTCAACTACGTCCTCAACATCACCGAAGACGACCTGACCGCAATGGGCGGCTCGCTGAAGTGGATGGTTGTTCCCGAGTCTGCCTACAACACCAACAACCTCGCCGGTGCATACGGCGTAGCTGCCGGCACCGCTGCAGACGTCCTCTCGGGCGAACTCGTACTCGGTGGCCAGGCCGGTGAACTCACCGCTGCTTCGAAATACATGCTCGTCATCGACATGCTCCACAAGACCTATGAGTTCCGCTATGCAGCCGACCAGCTCTACGTCTGGACCGCACGCGGCCAGTTCAACAAGGCTTGCCTGCTGACGACTGACGACAACGTTCACTTCTCCGGTGCTGCCACACTGCTCGCTAACTGGAAGCTCACCGCCCAGAAGGACTTCAAGGGTCTCCAGTTCGGTACGTCGACCACTGCCGCTCCCAACACCCTCGTCGCCGGCAACAAGGCCAACCCCATCAAGGCCGAATTCAAGGGCCTCGTATGGATGGACGTCAACCTCGCTGACCTGTCATACAACATCCAGGAAGTTGAGACCCTCGGTCTCGTCGGCAACATGACCGGCTGGGGTGATCTTGAAAACGGCGGCAAGGAAGACATCGAGATGACTCCGAACGCTGACTTCAACATCTGGACCGCAACCGTCACCTTCCCCGAAAACGGAGACTTCAAGATCCGCTCTAACGGCAACTGGGACGGCTTCAACCTCGGCGGTGACCTGAACAACCTCAACTATGGCGGAGCCAACATCGCCTGTGAGCCCGGCACCTACGACGTAGTCCTCACCATCGGTTACGACCACGTCTACACCCTGACCATGACCAAGAAATAATCTTCTCGACAGAAGAAGAATATTTTCAAACCATAAGTCCTAACATCAAAGGGCCCGACGCCAAAACGTCGGGCCCTTTCCTTGTCCACCCTCCAAGACCGCCCCG
>CAZUAK010000149.1:0-3491 GCA_964618395.1 uncultured Sangeribacter sp. | reverse complement strand
CATCTACCTACGCAAACAGGCCACCCACACCGATAAGCTCCTCGTAAAGTAAAAAGGTTTTAAGAACTACTTAATACCACCATACAAGCATGAAATAGTAATAGACTATGGATTGGCCGCAGCGACAAAAAAAGACGATCTATTTAACATAATCACTGAATTTGGTGGTCAGCCCATATTTCGGCGTTTTGAATTTGGTGGTCAGCCCGTATTTGAGCCGTTTGAATTTGGTGGTCAGCCCGTATTTCGGCGTTTTGAATTTGGTGGTCAGAGGATCTTAACGCTTTATCAAACTAAATGTCAACCATTTACGTACTACACCCCTATGGATGTCAAGATAGAACCTACGTGGAAGGAGGTGCTCGCTCCGGAGTTCGAGTCGGAGCGGTTCCGGGAGATTGCGCATAACGTGCGCAATGAGTACGCGGCCCATCCCGGGGCGGTGTTCCCGCCCGGACCACTCATATTCGCGGCGTTTGACGCCTCTCCGTTCGACAAGACGAAGGTCGTCATCCTCGGCCAGGACCCCTATCACGGACCGGGACAGGCCAACGGCCTGGCCTTCTCGGTCAACCCTGGGGTGCCGGTTCCGCCGTCGCTGCGCAATATCTTCGCCGAGGTCAACGCCGACACCGGTGCACCGATCCCCCCCGACGGCGACCTCAACCGCTGGGCACGTCAGGGCGTGCTGCTGCTGAATGCTTCGCTAACCGTTCCGCAGGCTACTCCGAAAGGCCACTCATGGATAGGGTGGGAACACTTCACAGATGAGGCTGTCAGACAACTGGCCGAAAAGCGCGAGAACCTCGTCTTCATGCTCTGGGGGTCCGACGCCATACGCAAAGGGGCCTTCATAGACCCGGACCGTCATCTCGTCCTCACGGCTCCGCATCCCTCTCCCCTATCGGCCCACCGAGGATTCTTCGGCTGCCGTCATTTCTCAAAGGCCAACGACTACCTCATAGCCCACGGTCAATCACCGATAATATGGTAAGCAGATCGGATCAGGCCGAAAAGCCGTTGTGGCGGAATGTAGGGTCGCGGCCCAATGTTGTTTACTTAAGAGATTAGAGATTATGATAATCAAAAGGGATTTAAAAGATTTTTCATCTCACGCAGATTCGGGTGCCTGAGCTGGCGCTCAGCCCGCCCCTCGGGGCGCAGATGGGGGGCAGGATTTAACGCAGATTTTTTTATTTGAATTTATTCTGTTCACATAACAAAGACGCGGGGCTCGGCTTCCGCCTCGCGATAGCTCGCAGATGCTGCCAGAGGGTCGCAGATTTTGCCACCACCTTCTCAATAGGTGAATATATCTGTAAGCCGGGCGTCACATAAACTCACCATTTGAGAAAGTGCCGTCAGGATCTGCGACCGTCTGGCCGCATCTGCGATGGGGGCGAGGCGTCAGCCGAGCGCGCCTGCGTGCAAAAACGGACCGCATGGCAGAATTAAAAATCTGCGTAAAATCCTGCTCCAATCCCGCGTCCCGAGGGTAGGGCTGAGCGACAGCTCAGCCACCCGAATCTGCGTGAGATGAAATTCTTTTAAATCCCAAAAAGATAACAAAAGAATTTCCTTATACATGAAAGAAAAAGCATTAGAACTCAGGGGAATGGGATATAACTGCGCTCAGTGCGTGCTGATGGCCCTCGCGCCTAAGATCGGACTCGACGAGCAGACCGCTGCCCGAATCTGCAGCGGACTGGGTGCGGGCGTCGGCGGCTCCGGCAAAATTTGCGGAGCCGCAAACGCCATGGCCATGGCCGAGAGCTGCCTGCACGGCACCGCCCCGACTGATAAGGCAGAGGCCATGAAGGCGGTGCGCATACTCATTGACCGCTTTGCCGACGAGAACGGCGGACGCATCGACTGCTGTGACCTGAAGGGCAAGGAGGGGGTGCGTCCCTGCAACGAACTCATCACCCAGGCCGTCGAAATTTTCGAGGAGGCCCACCCGGAGCTGTAATGAGAAACGCCTTTCTTAAGAGATGGGTCATAGCGGCCCTCGCCTGCATCTGGCTCATAGCCGGGAGTGTCGCCGCTCAAGCCGTAGACACCTCCACGCGCATCTTCCACCCCGATTTCAAGACTCTCAAGGTGATGCGCGAGGACAGCTTCATGGCCCAGCCCATCATCACCCTCGGAGGCGACGAGCGGATCGTCATCAGCTTCGACGAAATTGGCGAGGATATTTCGGACCTTCAGTGGCGTCTGGTCCACTGCAATGCCGACTGGCAACCGTCGGCCCTCGTGGAGTCGGAATATCTCGACGGCTTCAACATTGCCGATGTGGAGGATGCGGCTTTCTCTCAGAACACATTCATCCATTTTGTCAACTACCGGATTGAGATACCCGCGCCGGGGATGACCCCGCTCGCCTCGGGAAACTATCTCGCCCAGGTCTTCTTTCGTGACGAACCGGAGAGGCCGATACTCCAGGCGCGGTTCTATGTCTCGGAGCAGGCGGTGCGCATAGACGGCCACGCCTCGGGACGTACCGACAAGGGTATCAACACAGATTTCCAGCAGCTGGCCATCTCTATCGACCCGGGCTCTTTCAACCTGTCGAACCCCTTCACGGATGTGAGCCTGCGCGTGACCCAAAACGACTCGCCGGAAACCGAAAGGCTGTTGCCGGTTCCGAGCCGTCTGGACGGTCGCACGCTCATCTACGAGCACCTGCCCAACCTGATTTTCAACGCCGGCAACGAGTTCAGGCGTTTCGAGACAGTGCGCGTAAACTATCCGGGGATGAACGTGGACTCGATGCGGTACGGCGGTTCTAACTATCATGCCTTTCTCGCGCCGGACCGGGTTCGTGCAGGACGCGCCTATCGCTATGACGAGACCCAGAAGGGACGCTTCCTCATCAGGGAGTACAACTCTACCGACTCGGACCTCGGGGCGGACTATGTGACGGTCCATTTCACCCTCGACGCTCCGGAGATGATAGGCGCCGACGTGTATGTCGACGGTGAGATGACCCATCACGTGCTCGACGAGTCGACCCGGATGAGGTATGACGTGAACGAGCGTCTATACCGGCTGCAGATACCGCTGAAGCAGGGCTCGTACAACTACCGCTATATAGTGGTTCCGCGCTCCACGGGCTCGTTCTCAAACGCCACTTCTACTCCGATTGAGGGCGATTATGCCGAGACCTCTAACGAGTATCCGGTCAGGATGTATTACCGTCCGCCGGGCTCGCGGGCGGACCGTCTTTTGTCAACGGTCACCATCCATTCGGTCCGTTGAACTTTCTGAGCCAAGCTTTTGTTATAAAGTCAGAAAGCAATCAACGGATATCCTTAGTTGACTTATCGAAAAGAAACTTTGGACTGACGGTGTTCGGGAGCAGGTTCCCCGTACCGTGGCCTCATAGTTCAGTTGTCTTCCCATCGGCGCGAGGCCGTTTTGTTGAATGCAGCTTTAATTAGACACACGAAAAGTCCCGGGCGCGCAAGCGCGCCCGGGACTTTAGTGCATTT
>CAZUAK010000148.1:0-3535 GCA_964618395.1 uncultured Sangeribacter sp. | reverse complement strand
TTCGACAGCGCGTTCATGTTCAAGTACTCGGAGCGCCCGGGGACATTCGCCTCGCAGCACCTGCCGGACAACATCCCTGAGGAGGTGAAGATAGAGCGGCTCAACCGCATGATAGCCCTTCAGAACGAGCTGTCGCTCGAGAGCAACCTGCGCGACGTCGGCGGCGAGTTCGAGGTCCTGGTCGAGGGTGTGTCGAAGCGCAGCCCGGACGAGCTCTTCGGGCGCACGTCACAGAACAAGGTCGTGGTCTTTCCGCGCGGCGACGTGAAGGTGGGCGACTTCGTGAAGGTCCGCGTCCAGTCGGCCTCGTCGGCCACGCTCAAGGGGGTCGTTATCTGAGGGTTAAAAAAGAAGAATAAACTCTAACGAGATGAAGAAAGTGCTGATTGTCGGGGCCGGGGGGTTCGTCGGCGGATTCCTGGCCGAGGAGGGGCTGCGGCGCGGGCTCGAGGTATGGGCCGGCGTGCGGGCCTCCACGTCGCGCAAGTATCTGACGGACCCGCGGCTGAAGTTCGTCGAGTTCGACTTTGACGACCCCGCCTCACTGGCCGCCACGCTCGCCTCCACCCTGCCGGAAGGTGAGAAGTGGGACTGGATAGTCTATAACCTGGGGGCTACGAAGTGTCTCCGCTTCAGCGACTTCGCGCGCATCAACGCCGGATACCTCAGGGCGTTCCTCGACGCCCTCACGCAGAGCGGGATGGCTCCGGAGCGTTTCCTCTACATGTCGTCGCTATCGGCCGTCGGCGTGGGCGACGAGAAGGGGGGCACCCCCTTCACCGAGGAGGTCATACCGCATCCCAACACCCGATACGGCGCCTCGAAGCTCAAGGCGGAGATGGAACTCACCATGAGCGGCATACCTTATATAATCTTCCGCCCGACCGGAATCTACGGTCCGCGCGAGCGGGACTACTTCCTGATGTTCGACTCGATAGCGAAGGGCTTTGACTTCTCTGTGGGGTTCAGCCGGCAGTATCTGTCGTTCATCTATGTCGAAGACCTGGCGCGCGCCGTCTTCGACGCGCTTGAGCGCGGACGCACCGGCGAGGTGTACAACATAGCCGAGGAGCGGGTCTACTCCCAGGCCGAGTTCCGCAAGATGAGCGCCGCGGTCATCGGCAAGAAGGTGGTCATCCCCATGCAGATGCCGATGTGGGCCGTGAAGGCCGTCAGCTGGGCGGCCGAGAAGATAGGCGTCATCAAGGGGAAGCCCTCCACGCTCAACACCGACAAGTTCCGAATCATGAAACAGCGAAACTGGGCCGTCTCGACGGCCAAGGCGGCACGCGACTTCGGCTTCAGGGCCGAGGTGCCTCTGAACGAGGGCATCAGGCGCTCCATAGAATGGTACAGAAAGGAGGGCTGGCTTAAATGAGTCTCGAGACGCCGGTGCTGACACTGCCGGCCGACTCGGTCGCCACAGACTCGGTCGCCGTCGACACGCTCCCCCCGAAGTGGGGCGTGGTCATCGACGTGCCCCGTCCGGTCCCGAAGGTGAAGGAGCCGGACACGTCGGTCTCGTGGCTGACCGGAGGGCTGCTGCTCTGTTTCGTGGTCGTCGCCATCCGCTTCAAGAATAACGGGAAGTATCTCGTCTCCCTGTGGAGGGACATCACGCAGGTGCGCGAGCGGCGCAACATCTTCGACGAGACCGTGCGTGAGACGTCGTTCATGGTGTTGCTCAACATCATGTGGGTCGCCGTGGCGGCCGTCCTGTTGGGGGCGCTGCTCCTCCTGCCCGACGCGCCGGGGGCCGAGCGGTTCGCATTCCTCTCACAGCTCCCCCACCCCCTGCCCAGGACCCTGACAGCCATCACGCTCAAGGGGGCGCTGCCCGCCGTCGCCCTCTACACACTGGTGATGTATGCCGGATACTGGACCGTCGGCAACGTCTTCTCGGACTCCATCCACACCCGCATGTGGATACGCGGATACAGCGCCACCAACGGACTCGAATCGATGTTCCTTTTCATCATCGCGCTGCTGACGATATGCTATCCCGCCTGTGTGACAGAACTGCTGCTTGCGGCCGGAATCCTTTTCGTCACGGGCAAAATACTCTTTTTTTACAAGGGTTTTCGCATTTTTTTCAGTCAGGGTTCGTCTTGGGTGCTGTTTTTGTACTATCTTTGCAGTCTGGAAATCGTACCGCTGGTCATCCTCTATGTCAGCGCGCAGGTTTTCGGCCGTGTCCTGTGAGCCGGAGGCTCCCGCGGACACCTGGAAAAAAGAAAATAAAATATGTCAGTCGGTCCGGAGTCAGACTCCGCAGACCGCCATTTACCATATTGATAAATGAGCATTAAGAATATATTGGTTTCTCAACCGAAACCGGCTTCGGATAAGAATCCCTATACCGACATCGCCGCCAAGTATGGCGTCAACATTGTCTTCAGGTCGATGATCAAGGTCGAGGGGCTTACCAGCAAGGAGTTCCGTCAGCAGAAGATAAACCTGGCTGACTTCACGGGAATCATCTTCACCTCCCGCCACGCCGTGGACCATTTCTTCCGACTCTGTGAGGAGAACCGAGTGAATGTCCCCGACTCGATGAGGTATTTCTGCCTGAGCGAGCCCATCGCCCTCTATCTCCAGAAGTATATCGTCTACCGCAAGCGCAAGATTTCGTTCGGCCTGACCGGCAAGCTCGACGACCCGCAGCTTCTCGCCGCGCTACAGAAGAACTCGAAGGAGACCTTCCTCCTTCCGGTCGCCGAGGTTCACCAGCCGCAGGACCTGACCTTCCTCAAGGACAAGGGCCTCAACGTCACCGAGGCGGTGATGTTCCGTACGGTCAGCAACGACTTCGCCCCCGACGAGGATTTCAACTATGACATGCTGATCTTCTTCAGCCCGATCGGAATCAAGGCGCTCAAGAAGAACTTCCCGGACTTTGAGCAGGGAAAGACCGTCATCGCCACTTTCGGCTCCCAGACGGCCAAGGCCGTAGAAGAGGCCGGACTCCGCCTCGACCTCGCCGCCCCGACACCGGAGACACCCTCCATGAGCGGCGCGCTCGACAAATATCTCAGCGAACACTCCGGTGACTGACCCCTCTCGGCCCGGAAGACCTTTTCCGTTCCCCGCGAAACGTCCTCTCGCGGGGTTCGTCATAGATACACAGTCAGCCGCACCCGGACCCCGAATTTAACAATCCCCCCCGAATTTAACCCCTAATACCCCCGGAAAAAGTGGATAGCGTAAACGAAACCGTCCTCAGTACGCTTTATCTCAAAGACACTGAGTTCCAGAAGCTGATGCAGAAGCGCATCTTCAACGTCCTGCTCATCGCCACGCCATACGACGCCTTCATGATGGAGGAGGATGGCCGTGTCGAAGAACAGGTATACTTCGAGTATGTCTCGCTCAACCTCTCCTCGCCGCCGCGCTTCACCAAGGTGGCGAACTACACCGAAGCCAAACGCGAGCTCGCCGCCAAGCACTTCGACCTCATCATAGCCATGCCGGGGGTGGACATCAGCGAGACCTTCCGCGAGGCCAAGGAGATCGACCGCATGTATCCCGACATCCC
>CAZUAK010000147.1:0-3542 GCA_964618395.1 uncultured Sangeribacter sp. | reverse complement strand
TTATATAGTACCTAAAACATTTCGATACCTTAATATAATACCTAAATACAATGATACGAAAGATCATGCTCGGACTGCTGGCTTTTAGCGGCGGTCTCGGAGTCTCCGGTCACGCCGCGGAACATATCGTGGACAGAATCGAGCCTCCGTTCTGGTGGGTCGGTATGAAGAACGATACGCTCCAGCTGATGGTTGAGGGCAAGGATGTGGGCGGAAGTCAGTGTAGTGTCGACTATGCCGGAGTCAAACTCGTGGAATCTGTCAGCCTGGAGTCTCCGAACTATAAGATTCTATACTTCACCATTTCTCCGGATACAAAACCCGGAACGATGACCCTCGCCTTTGACAAAGACGGCAAAACCGAAAAGGTGCCTTACGAACTCAAGCGCCGTCTCAAGGCACCCGAGGAACATGAGGGTTTCTCTTCAAAAGATGTCCTTTACCTGTTGATGCCTGACCGGTTCGCGCAGGGGAAGAAGGCTGACGACAAGGTCTATGAGGGTCTCAAGTTTCCGGTACGTCCCGACCGGGAGAACCCCAACGGAAGGCACGGTGGCGACATAAAGGGCATTGAACAGCATCTCGACTATCTGAAGGACCTCGGAGTGACGGCCATCTGGGTGTGTCCCGTTCTGGAAAACGATATGCCGGGAGGGTCTTATCACGGCTATGCGACCACAGACTACTACAGGATAGACCCCCGTTTCGGCACAAACGAAGAATGGTCTCACCTCATCGCGGAGGCTCAGAAGAGGGGGATGAAGGTCGTGATGGACATGATTTTCAATCACTCGGGAGTCACACACCGTTGGATGATGGATATGCCATCCTCAGACTGGTATAACCATCCTGACGGCGAGGTTCAGACAAACTTCCGTCTCAGCACACTCCATGATCCCTACGTCTCCGACTATGACCTTGACCGGTCTGTAAACGGCTGGTTCGTGCTCGGAATGCCCGACCTGAATCAGCGCAACCCGCACCTTATGAAATACCTGACCCAGAATTCAATCTGGTGGATAGAGTCGTCGGGCATCAACGGCATCCGCATGGATACATACCCCTATGCCGACATGAACGGAATGGCCCGTTGGGCCAAAGAGGTTATGGAGGAGTATCCGGAGTTCAACCTTGTGGGTGAGTGCTGGTACGGACAGGAAGACGGAGCCGCTTTCTGGCAGAAAGGCAACCGCCTGAATCCCATCGAGACAAACCTGCCGTCAGTCATGGACTTCAAGCTGCTCACTGACGGTCGAAAGATGTTCAATGAAGAGACGGACCCCTGGAACGGCCTCAACCATCTCTATGACCACCTCTCTCACGACTATCTTTTCCCCAACCCCAAAAACATTCTGACCTTCCTTGACAATCATGACTCGGACCGATTCCTACTCGAAGAACCCGAAGACTTAGGGAGCTGGAAGCAGGCTACGGCGTGGCTGCTGACGAGCCGAGGGATACCACAGATTTATTATGGTACGGAGCTGTTGATGAACGGTTCGAAAGAAGGTAGCGACGGCTATATACGCCTCGACTTCCCCGGCGGTTTCCCCGGCGACAAGGTGAACGCCTTCGAGGCTTCGGGCCGTACTGAGAAACAGAACGAGGCGTTCGAGTGGCTGAAGAAGATCCTCAACTGGAGGAAGGGCGAGGCCAACGAGGTCATAGCCGACGGCTCTCTTAAACATTTCATGCCCCAAAATGGACTCTATGTCTATGAGCGAAAACTGGGAGACAAGAAGGTTGTCGTGATACTCAACGGTTCTGACGAAGAGGCGGAGCGCACAATGGAGCGCACTCTTGAGGTCATGCCGTACGGCTCACAATGGACCGACATCATCACCGGCACCCCGGTAACTATCACCGAGACCATGACCTTCGCTCCGCGTCAGGTCATGATACTTCAGAATTTCTGAGGCGGGGTCTTAGACCCCGTTTCAAAAATATGGCGGATCTAATCAAGTTCTATCTGCTGGCGAACCGATTCATCGTGTATCGCCAGCATTATTTTTTTCATCATCTCGGGGTTTATCCCCAGTTCTTTCGCCTCTGCCAGCCGGTTGGCCAAAATATCGTTGTATCGGACGGGCTGAAGCACCGACATGTTCTTTTCACGTTTAAGCCTTCCGATACGCCTGGAGACCTCCATCCTTCGCGCCAGGGCGTGGATGATCTCATTGTCTATCTCATCAATCTCTGAGCGTAGCATTTCGAGCGAGTTGTCATCTTCTCCCTTTCCTCTCGGTGTTAAGGAGCTTAGGATTTCATGAAGCTCCTCGAGCGTCACCTGCTGGCGGGCGTCGCTCAGGGCCTCTTTCGGATAAGGATGAGTCTCAATCATAAGGCCGTCAAACCCCATCGACAGGGCCCGCTGAGCCAACGGAAGGATGAAGGCGGGGTCTCCCCCAAGGTGAGAGGGATCGGCTATAAGGGGAAGATTCGGCTGCGCAATGCGCAAGGCGGTGGGAATCTGCCACATCGGGCGGTTCCGGTAAGGCGAGGAGTTGTATGAAGAAAAACCACGGTGAATTGCTCCGAGACGGAGCACACCGGCGTTGTAGATGCGCTGGAGTGCACCTATCCATAATTCCAGATCGGGGCTGACCGGATTCTTGACGAGGACAGCCGTACTGTCACCGACACCACGGAGCGCATCGGCTATTTCCTGAACCGCGAAAGGATTGGCTGAGGTCCTCGCGCCTATCCAAAGCACATCTATGCCGGCCTCGAGACAGGCC
This sequence comes from uncultured Sangeribacter sp., assembly GCA_964618395.1. Classification (GTDB taxonomy): domain Bacteria; phylum Bacteroidota; class Bacteroidia; order Bacteroidales; family Muribaculaceae; genus Lepagella. Next base: position 804 of record CAZUAK010000147.1, on the reverse strand, counting down.
ACGACGTGTGCGGGGGTTGCCACCTCGGTCGCAACTTTCAGCCCGGATTTCTCCTTGGCCTCCCTCAGCCAGTCGAGGGCGCGGATCCCGATGCCTTCGAACCCCCCGGGATGTGTCCGGGGTTTCCACACACCGGCACGAAACACATCTACCTCCTCCTCCGCAAGACGGCATGCGGTATCGACGACCTGACTGCGACTTTCGGCACTGCAGGGGCCTGCAATCACCAACGGTCGTTTCTCAATCCCTTCAATTATTGGTTTCAAATCCTTCATCGGTAGACAAAATTAACTAAATTTTTTCAAACCCAACACTTATAATTCACTATTGCTTCAACTTCAAGGAGTTAAAGATGGAAACAGAAAGGGGGAAGTGCCGTTTTTAAGGACACTTCCCCCTTTTCGGGTTATCTTTGGGACAGTCGGCAATAGTCATGCCGACTATATTGTATTTTATTTCTTATTCCGTATCATAAAACGGTTTCTTGGCGTTTGCGGGTCTTACATCATGCCGCCCATGCCGCCCATACCGGGAGCACCCATCGGGGCAGCCGGAGTTTCTTCGGGCTTGGTGGCTATGACGCACTCTGTGGTCAGGAACATGCCGGCGATGCTGGCAGCGTTCTCAAGAGCTACACGGGTAACCTTCGCCGGGTCGATGACACCCGACTCGAAGAAGTTCTCGTATGTGTCGGTGCGTGCGTTGAAACCGAAGTCGCCGTTTCCTTCCTTGACTTTCTGAACGATGACGGCACCTTCGAGACCGGCGTTGGCCACGATCTGACGGAGCGGTTCCTCGATGGCA
>CAZUAK010000146.1:0-3726 GCA_964618395.1 uncultured Sangeribacter sp. | reverse complement strand
AGCGACTTTTTTATTAGCATCCTTTTACGCTGCAAATATAAAGCGTGAGATGGAAAATCTTTTAAATCCCTAAAAGAAATAAAGTATAAAAACAAGACTTAAGTAAATAGCATTGGGTCGCGACACTACATTCTGACGCATTGGATTTACGGCTTGTGCAAAAAAATCCAAAATATGCGCTTAGCGACCGGTATGTGACGAACTTTGCGAGTGAATTCTAAAACACGCTGAGACTATGAATATCTATGAACTTCTGAAGGGATTCTGGGAGGCTCATCTTGAAACTGTCCCCAACGCAAACGAATGTAAACTTTACCTGTATCTGCTTTACCACTGCAACGGCTTGGGTTGGAAAAACCCGTTCACCCTGTCTACCAGCACTATAATCAATGACCTGGGCATAACCCGTGCCAGGCTTATCGCCGTTAGAAACAGGCTTCGGGCAAAAGGCCTGATCGATTTCGAGGAGGGACAATTTGGTGTGCGTCCGGTGCGCTACTGCTTTGCAGAAAAGCGAAACGATGGAAGCACATTCTTCCCCCTCTCTTCCGACCAAACTCACATGACAATAAAGAAAGTCAAACAACAAATCGAAGCACGAAAAAATCTGAAGGAACGACTTGAGCCAAATTTTCATTCCGAAATCACGAACGATACTACAATCGATACTACAATCGATACTACAAACGATACTACGAACGATACTACAAACGATACTACGAACGATACTACCAACGATACTATTAATAAAGACTATAGACTAAAGACTATTACTAAAGACTTCTCTCTCTCGGAAAATCGCGAGAGTGAGAGTCTTTTAAAAGAAGAAAGTGTTGGTAGTTTAAATATTCCGGCCGCTTCGCGTCCGGAAGAAAATAGCGAAGAGTTGCCGGTTGAACAGAGAAGGGCGGAGGCCTGGAAACAGGCGTCAGCCCTATACCGGGACATGATGGGGCGTCCGGCCTCCCTCGAGGGTTTAGCCAATTCCAGACGGGTCAGTGTGCCCGATATAAAACGCGCCGTGGAGGAGATTCTGAGTGACTGGAGCGAAGGGGGAGTTGTCCACAACCGCAACGGCCGGTTTGACATCGGGGACGCAAGCCTGCATCTCCGAAGGCTGATTCCGGTAAAACTCAAGCTTATCCGTCAGGAGCAGCAGACGGAGGCATTGAACAGAGAGAGGCTAAAGTCCATAAGGGAAGGCAGAGACAAGTACGCCCGCCAGAGGGCCCATGAGCCGGAGGACATCACCCACAAGGAGTACTCGGCCAACTTCTAACCTCTTCTGCAAGTGTGCTGTAGTTTCGGGTGAATCCGGCCACGATCCTTCTGTCTGACAGACCTCAATGGGCATTATTTAACGTCGTGTCTTCTTGCTTTCTTTGGAAATTTTGTAACGTCAAATATTTTCATTATCTTCGCAGTGTGGCTATTTAATAGCCTAAATGCAATGCAGATTATGGAAAAGAAGACAGTATTCATCAATCCTCTGACGGATTTCGGTTTCAAGTTCCTTTTTGGCGAAGAGGGTCATAAGGAGTTTCTCATCTCGTTTCTGAACGCTGTCTTTAGCGACGAGGATCCGATTGCCGATGTTACTTTCATCGACAAGGAAAACGTTGGCCTCTCGAGAGACGACCGTGCGTTGATCTATGACCTTCATTGCACGACCGAGAAAGGCAAGAAATTCATTGTCGAGATGCAGAACCGTTATCAGACCCACTTCCGGGACCGCGCCCTGTTCTATCTGGCTTCGGACATCGCTCGTCAAGGTAAGAAAGGAAATGACTGGGACTATTCGTTGACTCCGGTTTATGGAGTATTCCTGATGAACTTTGACTGGAAAGGTAACGGGGATGAGCAGATGCTTGAGGACGTGGGTCTTGTCAATCTTCGGACCAAGGAGAATTTCTCAGACCGGCTGAGGATGGTGTTCCTCAAGATACCGTTGCTCAACAAGGATGCAGACGACTGCAAGGATATACTCGACAGGTGGATTTATATTTTGAAAAACATGGAGACTATGGAAAGGATACCCACATCATTCAATGACGAGCCGATCTTCCGTAAGTTGGGAAAGGTGGCCCGTTACGGAACGTTGACTGAATCGCAGCGCCAGGCCTACGACCACTCGCTGAAGGTCTATCGCGACAACTATGCCATAGCCCAGACCGAGCGCAGCCTCGGCCGTGCGGAAGGCCGTGCGGAAGGCCGTGCGGAAGAAAGGGAAGAAATGGTGATTGGCATGGCTAATAATGGAATACCGTTGGATGTTATCGCAAAAATCTCTAAGCTCAGCATAAATGAGATTGAGAAAATAATCAAGAATGGAAAAACCTGGATTTCCTGAGATAAGCTTGAGTTGACGTGTCAGCTGATTATGGCATCGCCAAATGGAACATGATGTGCACTGCCAAAGAGGAGCAGTGGGGACGGGTATAGGCGGTGTGATTAAGTAAAAAAAGGGTTAGATATCAAATTTTTTCGCTATTTTTGCAGGTTGAATAGAAATTGTTGAACGTAGATAGTCGGGATAATGGTCGATACGCTTCTCCACCTCATCGTGATAGCGACGGCGATATGCGGGCTCTACCGGGGATACCGGGAGGGCTTCACGGGTCAGATAATCTCCATCCTGGGATTGTCTGTCGGCGCCGTGGCGGCCAACGCCTTCGGCGACAGCGCCACGCTGTGGCTCTATGAGACCATGGCGCACGACGACTTCTCCCCCTCCGAAACCTTCCTCTACAACCTGACGGGCCACACGGCTGTCTTCGGGGTCGCCTACATCTTCTTTGCCCTGGTCGGCAAGGTGCTCAAATCCGTCATGGGATACTTCGGCGTCGACGTTCTCAACGGGCTCGCCGGTTCACTTTTCGGAGCTTTCAAGTATCTTTTTGTGCTCTCGATTGTTTACAATTTCGCGGGGGGACTCTTCCCCGACTCGAAACTGATGAGGTATGCCAGCTCTGACGACGGCAACCTCGTCGAGATAGTCACCCTCATTGCTCCCCGCGTGATGGGCAGCCTCGACTGTGAGGACTTTCACCACCTCCTCCAGCTCAGGGACGCCAAAACCATCTCCTGAAAAAACTCAAATATGGAAACACTGCTTAAAGTCAAAGACTTGCATGCCGAGATAGACGGCAAAGAAATACTCAAAGGGCTCAACCTCGAAATCAAGCCGGGCGAGGTCCACGCCATCATGGGACCCAACGGCGCCGGCAAGTCGACGCTGTCGATGGTGCTGGCCGGCAACCCGGCCTATACCGTGACCGGCGGCTCGGCCGAGTTCATGGGCAAGGACCTGCTCGAGATGACGCCCGAGACCAGAAGCCACGAGGGGCTCTTCCTCGGATTCCAGTATCCGGTCGAAATCCCCGGCGTGTCGATGGTCAACTTCATGAGGGCCGCAGTCAACGCCAAGCGCAAGTTCCTCGGCGAGCCCCCGATGTCGGCCAGCGACTTCCTCAAGCTCATGCGCGAGAAACGCGCCGTCGTCGAGCTTGACAACAAACTCGCCTCGCGCTCGGTCAACGAGGGCTTCTCCGGCGGCGAGAAGAAGCGCAACGAGATTTTCCAGATGGCCGTCCTCGAGCCGAAGCTCTCCATCCTCGACGAGACCGACTCCGGCCTCGACATCGACGCACTGCGCATCGTCGCCGAAGGTGTCAACAAGCTCAAGACCGACCGCAACGCCACCATCGTCATCACCCACTATCAGCG
>CAZUAK010000145.1:0-3822 GCA_964618395.1 uncultured Sangeribacter sp. | reverse complement strand
AGAGGATACTGAATCGGATGTTGAAAAGGGAGGTGATGAACGTTTTCGCATCCGTGAAGATGAACCTCCGAAAAATACGGGAATCGGCTATAAAGTGTTCGTTCTGAAGAACGGTCAGTTGTATCCTCCGATGGTTGCCAATCCTAATGGAGAAGCGACTCCGGTGGGAGTATGGCTTGATGCAGACGCAGCTCCGGTAACTGGCACAACAAAGACAGGACGAATGCAAGTTAAAGCCGGTGGCAAAGGTACACAAGGAGGCAGTGGCAAACTCGCGTTCCGTCCCGGATGGCACTTAGGAGTAATACCGTATGCACTTCAGTTCAACCGAAAGGGAGAAGGCGGTGAAAAGAATCTATTTCCTAACAACTTCGTTTGGGCTGAGGTGGAGTATGCCAAGGACGTGGACTATCAGGAAGAAGCCATGAGCCACGGCTACAACAAAAACGGAAAGTATCAACATAGTTACGCAGGACTTCCCAAAGTTCCTGTCAACGGGGCATATCAATATCGCACCAATCCAAATCCCGAGACAGATCCCTGGATCATCACCGGGGCCATGAAAGTGAACAGGCTTCTCACACCCACTGAGGTAGATGAGTTAGTTAAGAAAGCAGGTAGAGAGCCGCAGAAACGACAGGAGGGAGCGGTCACTGACGAACAGATTGAAGAACTCAACTCTCAATTTACCCAACGCGAGCGTGAGGGTAATGGCACGTATACCGATGCGGAAGTGTCGTTTGAGAATGATCCGTGGTCTAAGGCGTGGGGCGAGAGCTTCCGCACCAAGAAGCAGCAACAACGGTATGCAGAACGCGCGCGCCGAGACATGAAGGCCCGCGTCCTGCAGCTCGCCGAGAAGCTGGGACTGAAAATCGAGATCGTCGAAGACCCAAGCACCCTGAGGGGCCGTAAAAAGAAGGCCAAAGGTTGGTACACTATTTCCAAAGGAACAATCACTGTCGTATTGAGCAATCATCTGTCGATTGCCGACATCGAAGCGACTATACTTCATGAAGCCGTCGCCCATCACGGACTGCGTAAACTCTTCGGAAAAAAGTTCAACGACTTCCTCGATGCAGTATACAATCACGCTTCAAGCGAACTCAAGGAGAACATCAGCGTATTGGCCGCAAAGCATGGCTGGGACCGTCGCGAAGCCACTGAGGAATACTTAGCTTCACTGGCCGAGAATATAGACTTCGAGAGAGAAAAGACACATCCTTCGTCATGGTGGGGACGCATCAAGACTCTATTCATGGATTTTCTTGAGAAATGCGGATTCTCTCACAATATCGAGATTACTGACGATGAACTCCGTTACGTGCTTACTATGAGCTACCGCAACCTTCAGGAACCCGGAGTTTATAAAGGATTCTTGGGGTTGGCGGCGAAGACCTCACTTGAGCATAAGCTGAAAGTCGGACCGTTTACCGAGAAGAAAAAAGAGGAGCAAAAGAAGACTGAGGACCACGAGCAGGAGACAACACTCGATGAGAAGGTTGCACAGGATAAGACTACTAAATCCTGGGAAGACTTATTGACTCAATTCCAAAATGAAATTAAAATGAAAGAGTCAAGTGAGGAGAGCGGCGATGAAATGTTCAGGGACGGTGACTTTACACCGCGTGACCGCGCGTTGGCGGCCTCAGTCTATGAGAGGATGTTATCAAAGGGTAGCTATCAATTCAGGGAAGCGCTCCAGGACTCCATGTTGAGCCTCAATAAACTCTATGAGGCAGTTCTCACTCAAGGTGACAAAAAGAAGATGAGGAAATTCCGAATAGAAGATGTGGCTGGATATGAGAATGCGTATGTCTACGAGAACAGAATGAGCAGTTCAACCAATGGTCAACAACATCAGTACTTCAACGACTATATGAAGCCACTATTGAAATCTGTGTTTGACCTTTGCGGTAAAGACGAAGCAGAGCGACGAATACTCACAGACTACATGATGGCCAAACACGGACTCGAACGAAACGCCTATATGCGCAACGAAGCGGCCACCAATAACGAAGAGACCGAACGCGACTTCGCCGGATTGTGCGGTCTGACCGGAGAGAAGGATTGGCAGACAGCCGAGGCGAAAGCCCAGGATATGGTGGACGCATACGAAAACGATCACGACACCACACAACTATGGGAGGATGTAAAGCGAGCAACCCAGGCAACTTTAGAGAAGATCTATACTTCCGGAATGATCAGTGAGGATACCTTCAACAAAGTCTTGGGAATGTATGACTACTACATTCCGCTCCGTGGATGGGACGAGACGACGAGTGATGAAGTCTACGGTTATCTGACGAGCAAGGACGGGCCGCTGTTGGGTAATGTCTTCAAGAAAGCCGAAGGCCGACAGAGTAAGGCCGATGACCCAATCGCCACCATCGCCATGATGGCCGACGATGCCATACGCCAGGGCAACCGCAACATTATGAAGCAACGCTTTCTGAACTTTGTGTTGGGAAATCCGAGTGATGTTGTGAGCGTCAATTCCCTTTGGCTGCAACATGACGATGTTTCCGGCGAGTGGGTTCCGGTCTTCCCCACCCTCGAACCGACCATGACACAGGCAGAAATCGAGAGCGAAATAAAGAAGTTCGAGGCAAAAATGGAAGCACTCAAGGCCGCAGACCCGAAAAAATACAAGCGGGGACGCGAAGCCAAGAATGTTCCCTACAAAGTCGTGAAAGGAAATCTCAGCGAACATCAAGTTCTGGTCAAGCGCAACGGGCGTACGTACGTCCTGACCATCAACGGCAACCCACGCGCAGCACAGGCCCTCAACGGGCTGACAAACCCTGACGTGGCTACCGAAGGTCTGGCCGGAAGATTCTTGAAAGCAGGAGAAAGGGTAAACAGAGAGCTTAGCGCATTCTACACTACCAGGAACCCGGACTTCGTAACCAGTAATTTCATCCGAGACCTCCTCTATTCAAACTCAATGGTCTGGGTAAAGGAGAACCCACGATATACAATGAGATACCACCGTAATTACGGGAAGGTCAACCCGCTCAAACTCGGGAAACTTATTCATAAATGGGAGAACGGCACCCTCGACGAGACAAACTATCTCGAGAAGATGTTCAAAGAGTTTATGCTCAACGGCGGAGAGACAGGGTTCACCTCGGTCAAGGATATTGAGGGCCATAAGCGCACCATAGCAGCTGAATTGAAGAAACAGGGAAGTGTCGGCAAAAAGGCATGGAGCGCACTCACCACTTCACTTGATCTGCTGAACCGAAGCGCCGAGAACTGCGCCCGCTTCGCCGCGTTCCTTACCTCACGAGAGATGGGGCGTCCAATGGACCGCAGTATATATGACGCAAAGGAGATAAGTGTGAACTTCAACAAGAAAGGAAGCGGAGATAAGTTTTACAAGGCAACCGGTCAGACCGCATTGGGTAACGCAGGCTCAGCGATAGGTGGAGGTGGCAGACTTATGTACGTCTTCTGGAACGCAGGTGTTCAGGGTTTGACCAACTTCGGGAAACAGGCAAAACGACATCCTGTCAAAGCAACGGCCGCAGCCTCCGCCCTCTTTATGCTCGGAGCGGTGATTCCTCTTGTGGCTAAATTATTATGTGGTGACGGCGACGATGACGACAAGAACGCCTACTACAACCTGCCGGAATACGTCCGACGCAGCAATATCTGTATCAAGGCCGGTGACCAGTGGATAACCATTCCTCTTCCGGTGGAGTATCGGGCGCTTTATGGTCTGGGCGAACTGTCAACAGGCGTAATCACAGGCAAGGAAAACTATAGTGACGAGGAGTTGGCGCGCCAGATTGCAGGACAGGTGAGTCAGATATTACC
>CAZUAK010000144.1:0-3864 GCA_964618395.1 uncultured Sangeribacter sp. | reverse complement strand
CGTCCGCGCGGGTTTGCAACCCGTCTTCGTCCGTGCGGGTTTGCAACCCGCACGTTTATTGTTATTGGCTGCGGGTTGCAAACCCGCAGCGACGAAAACGGACGAAAAAGCGACGAAAAAGGCACGAAGGCGCGACGATAGCGTTTTGACGGGGGTCAGCGGCGCTTCGTGAGCGCGGCGAGCATCTCCTTGAGCTCGGTGCGCACGTCGGTCAGCTTCTCTATTATGTCGAGGCGCCGGCTGATGTTGTCTTTGTTGACCTGCAGCTGACGCTTGGCCGCCTCGATTTTCATCCCCTTTATCTTCAACAGATAGTGTATGAGACGCAACTGGCGGATATTCTCCGGAGTATAGTACCGGATGTTGGAAGCAGAACGAGTCGGTGCTACCTCCGGAAACTCACGCTCCCAATAGCGAAGCGTGGACTGAGGAACGTCAAGCATGTCGGCCACGTCAGTAATCTTATAATATTTCTTCGTCAGGTCTTCCATCATTCCCCGGGTTTCTGACTCTCCGCTCTGAGTTCCGCTCTGAGTTCGTCGGCATAGCGGTGAAGCTGCGAGTTATACCATCGCTTGTCGCCCGTCACCTCCCGTCCGACAAACGGAGGCAGTTTATAGTCGTGAGTTGAGGCGGTCAGCTCAATCTCCGCAACAGTCAGTCCCTCGAGGTCTCCGAAAAACTCATCAACCTCCCAGACATGACCCTCAAACGGAACAATCCACCGCTTCTTTATTATGACGTCCGCCTCACACAGCTCCAGCATCTCCCGCGCATCTGCAAAGGGTATCTCGTACTCGAATTCAAGGCGCGTGTCTTCTGTCGTCTTCCCCTTGACCGTCACATAACCCTTATCACCGAAGGTCCGGATACGCACCGTACGCTCCGGCTCCCGGTTCAGATAACCCTGTGAGATGTCCAGGACACTCTCGGCCATCTCCCGGTACAGGTCGGACACTACAATATATTTATGTTCGGTTTCTCTTGCCATGTCTAAACAGTGTCAGTCCATCACGTGGCCGGCATTCTCAGCTAACTGAATCATGTCGGCATATTCTTCTGGCGTGAGGTCCATGAAATAGTAGTTGACAGGGTTCTGGGGCTCGTCCTTGAAGCGCACTTCATAATGAAGGTGAGGACCGGTCGACTTACCCGTAGAGCCGACATAGCCTATCAGCTGACCGCGCTTCACCTGCTCCCCCTGGTTGACCACAATCTTCGAGAGGTGGGCGTAGCGGGTGACGTAATTGTAACCGTGCGCTATGTCGACCATGTTTCCGTAACCTCCCTTTCGCTCGGCCGACTCAATCTTGCCGTCGGCAGTGGCGTAGACCTCCGTTCCGGTCGGAGCAGCGAAATCGAGTCCCTCGTGAAACCGCTGGGCGCCATAGACTGGGTCACGGCGATAGCCGTATCCGGAGCTCATCGTGAAGTCCTTGATGTTGATGGGGAGCACGGAGGGGATGTGTGCCAGTTTGTCTTTCTGCTCCGAGGCACCCTGTTTCAGCTGGTCGAAAGACTGTGACTGAGCGTAAAGCTGACGGTCGAGCAGGTCCATTTCGCGGGTGACGCGGGTGACAAGTGCGGCGTCCGATAGAGAGGCGATGTCGGCATAGCGCGAGGAGTTGTCGAGGCCCGCATAGCGGCGCGAGCGCGAGACAGGCTCCATCTGCATCATCACGCGATAGAAGTTGTCATCGCGGTTCTTGATGTTCTCCATGACCTTGAGCGAGTTGTCGAGACGCTTGGAGAGCACGCTGTATTTCGAGCGCAACTCACTGTTCTCGCGACGCAGAGCACTTTCTGTCGGTCCGCCGGTGACGCAATAGAAAAGGAAGGCGAAGAGCACTCCGAACAATGCACCGACGATGACGAAGCGGCCGGCAGTTCTCAGCCGGTCCTTCCATCCGGGATAATATCTCTCGAAATTATCCGTCTCGGGATTATATCGGTAAAACACCCTCTTAGCCATGGACAGAGTTCATGAACGAGGTTCCGGACACCCAAAAGTTACCCGAAACCTCTTTTTCGGACCACTAAATTACAAAAATTATTTAATTTGAAAAAATAGAAACAAGCCGAAGATTCAGTGCGTGTCAGAATTTAGAGGCTGTTTACTTAATTTACTTTATATCTTGTAGGGATTTAAAAGATTTTCCATCTCACGCAGATTCGGGTGGCTGAGCTGGCGCTCAGCCCTACCCTCGGGACGCTGGATTGGAGCAGATCTTACGCAGATTTTTTATTCTTCCATACTGCTCATTTTTGCACGCAGGTGCGCTCGGCTGACGCCTCGCCCCCATCGCAGATGCGGCCAGAGGGTCGCAGATTTTGCCGGCCGTAGTTCATTGGTGTCAATTCAGATAAAGCAATGTAGCGCAGGCTTCCAGCCTGCCCCGAGTCATTTCCACATCATTCCAACTCATTGGGGCAGGCTGGAAGCCTGCGCTACATTGCTTTATTGGTACCGATGACGCACGTGCCGTCGTTTCGGGAGGTTCCGCTCTGTTCCGGGCGAACGAGGCTGAATGTAGGGTCGCGGCCTGCCGCGACCGCGTATGCGTCCGAATGCGATGAGATGGAAAAATTGTTCCGCGGTTTTCCGCCCGTTCGGCGCACCCGAGCACGGCAGTGCCCGGACCAAGTTCCTATCTTTATTTTTCCTTTTAGTTCCATCATGAGACAGCATAAGAGGCATACCGCTGACGCGGCGCCTCCGCTACGCGTGGGACAGACAGGTGCCATAAAATATGAATAGGTGAATACATCTGTAACCCGGGCATCACATAAACTCACCATTTCAGAAAGTGCTGGCAAGATCTGCGACCATCTGGCAGCATCTGCGATGTGGGCGAGGCGTCAGCCGAGCGCTCCTGCGTGCAAAAACGGGCCTATGGCAGAATAAAAGATCTGCGTTAAATCCCCTCTCATCCCGCGCCACGAGGGTAGGGCTGAGCGCCAGCTCAGCCACCCGAATCTGCGTGAGATGAAATTCTTTTAAATCCCTTAAATCCCTTTTGTATATTATGAACCACTAAACTCTTAACAACATTGGGCCGCGACCCTTCATTCTGACTCTGTTCCTAACTGACTCAATTTGCGATTGTGGTTGGCAATGTCTGAGCGCGTATATAGGCGAAAAAAGTGGGACTGAAAATGGAGGGTTGCGAAATTTTTGCTAACTTTGTAAATTGATTTAAAAATGAAGTGGAATTTATACTGACTCAAGTATATAATGCTTCTAAAAAGGTAAACCTTAAATTATCGTATGTTATCGTCTAAAGAAATTCGCGAGGCCTTCAAGGCTTTCTTCGCCGAGAAAGGCCATAAGATAGTTCCCTCTGCTCCGATGGTGATCAAGGATGACCCCACCCTGATGTTCACCAATGCCGGAATGAACCAGTTTAAGGACGTTATCTTGGGCAACCGCCCAATCACCGACCGACGCGTTGCCGACTCGCAGAAGTGTCTGCGCGTCTCCGGAAAACACAACGACCTCGAAGAAGTCGGCCATGACACCTACCACCACACAATGTTCGAGATGCTCGGAAACTGGTCGTTCGGTGACTATTTCAAGAAAGAGGCTATCGATTACGCATGGGAATTTCTTGTAGACCGTCTCAAGATAGACCCCAAGCGCCTCTACGCAACAGTCTTCGAGGGCTACGCCCCCGAAGGACTTGAGCGCGACAACGAGGCTGCCGCCATCTGGGAGACCCATCTGCCCAAAGACCATATCATCAACGGTAACAGAAAAGACAACTTCTGGGAGATGGGCGACACCGGCCCCTGCGGTCCCTGCTCGGAGATTCACATAGACCTCCGCAGCGACGAGGAGAGGGCAGAGGTCGACGGTTCGACGCT
>CAZUAK010000143.1:0-3896 GCA_964618395.1 uncultured Sangeribacter sp. | reverse complement strand
TGAGCCATGGCACCTATTAATTACATGCTTATCAAGTTGAATCTCTTGGCAGAAAAAAATAATTTCTAGAATATTTGATTATTTTTTTGTGTTTTGAAGTTTTTTTTAAATTGCGCCCGAATTTCTAAACTAAGACACATACACCATGAAAAAGATGCGGTTTTTACTTGGCCTGGTGCTGCTGAGTCTGTGCCTGCCGGTCTTCGCGTTCGAGAATTATTTTCGGCCCGGAACAGAATGGACGCTGGAAGTTGGGGGCATCGGGGCAGACGGATACCCTATTCCTGTTAGAATTGAGAAAAACTCTATCGGTGCTGAAATAAACGTAAAGGGAGAGAACGTCCTTCCCTTTTATGTAGGTGAAGAACTGACATATTATCTTCGTACCGTCGGAGACAAAGTCTACCTGAGCTATCTTGACACGGAATATCCCGAATGGCACCTTATGTACGACTTCGGGTTGCGTAAGGGTGAAAGTGTGGAGGTGATAGACCTGCATTATAACCAGGACAACATTACCTACACAGCCCTCAATTGCGTGTCTGTAGGTATCCCCGCACCCTATACGAAATCACAGTGGATGTTTCTCGAACATGGTGATTACTTGTATGAGTCAGCGGAATGGATTTTGGGCATCGGTAGCTGGAGAGGTCCCCTTCAGAACACTGTGTTATGGGACGGTGGACTTGGATACTCGCTCCTGAAAGTCACCTCAAATGGAGAAACGGTGTTCATTGCGGATAGTTCTGAGGTTAAGACTGTCGAGACTGAGAAGGCCGATATCCGTGCTGAAGGTTCTGACGTACTCATTTCAAATGTGGCGAATGGCACTCCAGTGAATGTCTATGACGCCAACGGAAACAGAGTTAAGTCCATACATGCCACAGAAGGTATCACAATAGTCCATCTCGACATTCCTGGATTATACGTTGTGAGTGTGGGATCAAATGCAGTCAAGATTATGGTGAATTGAGCAGCATGTCTAATCGAAAAGACCGCTAAGACATAACAAGTCCTAAATCGTAAACACCCGGAGCAGATTCAATAACGTCTGCTCCGGGTGTCCTAATGAATACGATGAGGGACATGCCACCAAAACAAATTCGTGCATGTCCCTACAGTTTATTGGTATTTTTCCTGTGTGATTCTCACTTTTTGAGTTACAAAGTTTTGGAACTCGAAATTAATTGCTAATTTTGCACTATAACAAAAACTCAAACCATACTGTATGAAGAAAATTTTACTCCTCGCAGCAGCTTCTGTAGCTGCTTTGGCCGCTAACGCAGCCGGTTTCAACGGAAACCTCACCGCATCCTATCACGGCGAGACCATCTCTAACGGAGACGTTGTCAAGATCAGCGACTACGAAGATTTTGAAATCGTGGTTCCCGGCATGGGTTATCAGTATGCAATTGATGTTGTGGTGACCAACCTGACTTCAAACAACATCGCAACTTCTTTCAAAGCTTCTTATACTGATCATCCTACCCAGGCTATGGCCGAGGCAGACTCCGAGGCATGGGGTGGCCTGCAGCTCTGCTACTTTGGCGCTGTTGAAGGCTCCAACTGTCTTCAGGAACTTGACGTGGAGCGTACCGTTCCCGCCAACAGCAGCATGACCTGGCAGTTCGATAACACCGGTGTCAGCCCGACAAGACAGGAAAAAGACCGCAAGTATCACATCGTACTCGGTGCTGAAGGCACTACCCTCAGCTTCGACGTCATCTTCAACCCCGACGACACCGCTGTCGACGAGATCGGCTATGACAACACTGAGGCCGTATACTACAACCTTCAGGGCCAGCGCGTAGTGAACCCCGAAAAGGGCCTCTACATCGTCAAGCAGAACGGCAAGACTCAGAAGATGATGGTCCGCTAATCGGCGGTCCGTTACCGATACCTGTAACCATAAAGGGCGGACACTCCTCGCGGGCGTCCGCCTTTCACCCGTTAAGCCCTCCGTCTGAACAATGGACCCTCGCTCGGGGGCACTACCTTGAGAGTCCTGATTTTAAAAACACCGGAAAAGACTATGCTCGTCACAATTGTAGGCTACGCCGCCGCCGTCTGTATGGTTCTCGGCTACCTCCCGCAGGCCATAACGACAATCCGCACGCGCGACACCAAAGGTATCGCGCTGCCGACGTTCTGCATGATGGGGCTCGGCGCAATCTTCTTCATCATCCAGGGTTTCCTGCTCGAGAACTGGCCGCTGGTCATCACCAACCTCATCACCGCCGGCTGCTCCATCATAGTCTTCTCCATCAAGGTATATAACGACTATATCAAAAAGAAATGAGTCTCGAAGCGGTTGTCAGGAAAATATCGGAGGTGGGTTCCGCCGCCGGGTCTGTCGCCAAGGCGCTCCTGCGCTCACGCCGTCCCTTCGCGCCGTCTCAGAAGGAGGGGCGCCTCGTCATCTTGGCCAACGGTCCCTCGCTTCGCCATGAACTCGACACCCACCTCGACGAACTCGCGCGCGAAACAACCTTGGCAGTCAACTTCGCCGCCAACGCCCCCGAGTTCTTCAGCCTCAACCCGGACTACTATGTCTTGGCCGACCCACACTTCTTCAACGGTGCGGACAAGGATGCGAACGTCGCGCGACTGTGGGTGAACCTCCGCAAGACCGACTGGCCCATGACCCTCTTCCTGCCGCTGCAGCACCGCAAAGAAATCCAGAGGTTCTTCGAGCGAACCGGAGGCATTCCCGCCTGCATCACGCTGAAGTGGTTCAACCTCACTCCCGCCGAAGGGTGGAGGCCGGTTGTCCACGCACTCTACCGCCGAGGCCTCGCCACTCCGCGTCCGCGTAACGTCCTCATCGCCTCCATTATGGTGGCGCTGCGCGAAGGGTTCCGCGACATCCTCATCCTCGGAGCCGACCACTCATGGCTTCCCACGCTCAGGGTAGACGACGAAAACCGCGTCATCTCCGTCCAGCCGCATTTCTATGAGGATGACAAAAAAGAGCGCGAACGGGTGACGCAGGAATACCGGGGCTATCACCTCCACGATATCCTCGGGAGCATGACGGTGGCCTTCCGCTCCTATCATCAGATAGCCGACTATGCCCGCACGCTCGGCGCCCGCATAACCAACGCGACCCCCGGGTCATACATAGACGCATTCGCACGCGGGTCATACTCTCCCCTCCCGAAACAGGAAAGTTTCTCCTCAAAACAAGATAAGAAAGATAATTAAACAAGATATAAATATAAAGATGTCAGAAAAGAACTTCAAGCGCACGCTCATCACCACAGCGCTGCCCTACGCCAACGGACCGGTCCACATCGGCCACCTCGCCGGCGTGTATGTGCCGGCCGATATCTATGCCCGTTACCTCCGCCTCAAGGGTGAGGAGGTCTTCATGGTCGGCGGCAGCGACGAACACGGCGTGCCGATCACCATCAAAGCCAAAAAAGAGGGTGTCACCCCCCAGGATATAGTTGACCGCTACCACAAGCTCATCAAGGAGTCTTTCGAGGAGCTCGGCATCTCGTTCGACGTCTACAGCCGCACAACCTCCGAGACTCACCGCAAGACCGCCTCGGACTTCTTCCGCAAGCTCTATGACAAGGGCGAGTTCATCGAGAAGTCGTCCATGCAGCTCTATGACGAAGAGGCCGGCCAGTTCCTCGCCGACCGCTATGTCGTCGGCGAGTGTCCCAACTGTCACGCCCCCAACGCATACGGTGACCAGTGTGAGAAGTGCGGTTCGTCGCTCAACGCCACTGACCTCATCAACCCCAAATCGGCCATCACGGGCAACACCCCCGTCCTGCGCGAGACCTCACACTGGTTCCTCCCGCTCGACAAGTGGGAGCCGCGCCTGCGCAAGTGGATTCTCGAAGACCACAAGGAGTGGCGCCCCAACGTCTACGGCCAGTGCAAGT
>CAZUAK010000142.1:0-3932 GCA_964618395.1 uncultured Sangeribacter sp. | reverse complement strand
GGTCGCTCGACCGGCTCCGGCCAGACGCACGACCGCCATTTTTTTGAAACGGGGTCTTACTCTTTGAAGAGACGCGAAATTTTTGTAAATTTGGGCCGTAAAACCAAACTATACCATGGCAAAGAAAAATCTTGAATATCTCGCGGCCTTGCGCGCCGCGATGAAAGAGCACGGGATTGACTGCTGCATCATCACCGGCACCGACCCCCACCAGAGTGAAATACCTCCCCATCACTGGCGCGGACGCGAGTGGCTCACCGGCTTCGAATCCGGAAACGGCACAAACGGCACCGCCGTCGTCCTTGACGACAAGGCCCTCTGCTGGACCGACTCCCGCTATTTCATCCAGGCCACTGACCAGCTCAAGGGCACAGGCTTCGAGATGATGAAGGAGGATGGCCCCGACGCGGTCGACCTCGTTGACTGGGTGACCGAAAACGTCAACGCCGGCCAGACCGTGGGCATCGACGGCATGACCTTCTCCGTCAGCTTCGCCCAGCGCCTGCAGCAGGAGCTCAACGACAACGGTATCAAGCTCAACACAAACTTCCCCCAGTTCGACTACATATATCCCGACCGTCCGGAGCGTCCGAAGAACAAGCTCTTCGTACACGACGAGAACATCGTCGGCGAGACCGTCGACAGCAAGGTGGAGCGCATCATGACCGAGGTCAAGGCCGAACTGGCGAACGCCATCCTGCTCTCCGCCCTGGACGACATCGCATGGGCCACCAACCTGCGCACTGCCGGAGACATCACCTTCTCCCCCATCTTCGTCGCCTTCCTCTATCTTGACGAGGACCGCCGCGTCCTCTTCGTCGACGCTGAGAAACTGACCCCCGAGGTAGAGGCACACCTTAAGAAATATAACTTCGAGGTTCAGCCCTACGACTCTGTGACGGACTTCGTCTCCAAGCTGCCCAAAGAGACGCGCCTCCTGCTCGACCCGGAAAAGACCGCACGCGGAGTCTATGACCATGTCGGCTGCACACCGGTCTTCGGCGGCGCAGGCGTGGCAAAGCTGAAGAGCATCAAGAACGACACGATGATCAACAACCTCGAGATAGCCATGGAGAAAGACGGCGTCGCCCTGACAAAGTTCTTCATGATGGTAGAAAAGGAATATCCCGGCGGAAAACTGACCGAAGTGGAGTTGGGCAAGCGCCTGCGCGCCTACCGTCTGGCCGATCCGACCTGTGTCGACGAGTCTTTCGCACCCATCCTGGGCTGGAACGCTCACGGCGCCATCGTCCACTATGAGGCCACCGAAGAGACCGACGTCGTCATCGAGGGCAACGGCCTGCTGCTCGTAGACTCGGGCGGCCAGTACAAGCAGGGAACGACAGACATCACCCGCACCATCGCGCTGGGCACCCCCACAGACGAGATGCGCCACGACTTCACGCTCGTCATGAAGGGCCACATCGCGTTGGCCATGGCCAAGTTCCCGGCCGGCACGACAGGCCACCAGCTCGATGTCCTGGCCCGTCAGTTCCTCTGGAACGAGGGCAAGGCCTACTTCCACGGCACAGGCCACGGCGTGGGCTTCTTCATCAACTGTCACGAAGGCCCGCAGAACATCCGCCTCAACATCAACCCCACTCCGCTTCAGCCCGGCATGATAACCAGCAACGAACCGGGTCTCTATCTCGAAGGACGCTACGGCATCCGCTGCGAGAACCTCATCGTCACCACTGACTGGAAGACAACCGAGTTCGGCCAGTTCTATCAGTTCGAGACGATGACCCTCTTCCCCTTCGATCTGACGCTGTTCGAGACCGAGATCATGACCGACGCGGAGATAGAGTGGCTCAACAACTATCACGCAAAGGTACGCGCGCGCCTGACGCCGCTGCTGTCTGCCGACGAGGCCGCATGGCTCGAAAAGAAGACCGAACCGTTAAAAAGATAAAGAAGGCCGAACCATTAAACAGACAAAAGACTAAAAAAGAGATGGCAATCATTCAAGAGGTTAGGGGCTTCACCCCCGTCATCGGTCCGGACTGTTTCCTGGCCGCCAACGCCGTGATAGTCGGCGATGTCGTCATCGGCTCCGAGTGCTCGGTGTGGTTCAGCACCGTTCTTCGCGGTGACGTGAACTCCATCCGTATCGGAGACCGCGTGAACATCCAGGACGGTTCGGTCCTGCACACGCTCTATCAGAAATCGACCATCGAGATCGGCAACGACGTCTCCATCGGCCACAACGTCGTCATCCACGGCGCGAAGATTCATGACTATGCCCTTATCGGCATGGGCGCGATCGTGATGGACGACGCCGAAGTCGGCGAAGGTGCCCTCGTGGCAGCGGGCAGCGTGGTGCTCTCGAAGACCAAGATCGGGGCGCACGAGCTCTGGGCAGGCTGTCCGGCGAAGTTCGTCAAGATGGTCGAGCCGGAGAAGGCCAAGGAGATGAACGTCAAGATTGCACGCAACTATCTGATGTACTCAAAGTGGTACGGCCCTCAGGAGTGACCCTGACACGAAGCCCCCGTTTATCTGAGACGGAGGCTTGACCATACACCAGATTATAGATAAAAATCCCGGACGGAGATATCTCTGTCCGGGTTTCTTTTTGATTTTATATCTCGTGATAATTAAAATTCGTGCTGAGTGGGATAATTCTCAGTTTCAGTGAAAGGTATAATTCCACTACCCTTGAGGTTCTTTGTCACCTCCTTTGGCGCGAGGGTGGGCAGAGGCGTAGGCCTTTTTGAGTTCGTCGAAAGAGAGGTGGGTATAAATCTGGGTCGAAGAGAGCGAGGAGTGGCCGAGCAGCTCCTTGACGCTGTTCAGGTCCGCACCGCCGTTAAGCAAAGCCGTGGCGAAGGTGTGGCGGAGCACATGGGGACTTTTGCGAGCGGCCGATGTCGGGGCGAGCGAGCGGCGGACTATCGCGGAGAGGGAGAACTCACTGAAAGTCCCCCGGCGGTTGCAGAAAAGGCGGTCTTCGGGCTTACGCAGCTTGACGGTCTCGTCCCTAAGTGTCTGCCACTCCCTTATTTCGTCGAGCAACTCGTCGGGCAATGGGATTATTCGGGTCTTGTTGCGCTTGCCGGTGACTTTGAGTTCTTTCTTGAAGAAATCGACAGCCCGGTCTGTGAGCGACAGCAGCTCGGCCCGGCGAATCCCGGTAGCATACAGAGTATTGATGACCACATGTTCGAGCGCCGCCATGAAGGGGTCAGCCTGAGGCTCGGGCGAGGAGAGGAGCGTTTCCATCTCACCGGCGGGGACGACGTTCGGCAGCGGCGAGGGGAGCTTGGCGAGCGTCACGTTGGCTGCGGGATTGTCTTTGGCACCGGCGGTCATCATGCGGAAGCGGAAGAAGGCCCTGAGGCTCTGGGTCTTCCGTCGGATGGAGCGTGCCGTTTTGCCCTCCACGGCCAGTTGGGCGAGCCACGCCCGGACGTCACCTGTGGTCACCATGTCGGGGTCGAAATCCGTTGGGTCCGACCCAACGGTGAACTCCCCGAAGCGGGTGAGGTCCCGCACGTAAGCCTCAACGGTTTCCTCGGAGCGTCGCTGCTCGTAGCGGAGGAAAGCCTCGAAATCATCTATCACACTCATTGGCTGGCAATTTTGTCTGTTTTGTTTGCGGGTCACACCGGCAATGACGCGGTCGCGGCAGGCCGCGACCCTACATTCTGACAAAACATCCGGTGGTTCTGACGAAACATCCGATGTTTGCTGTTGTGTACGCAAAAGCGGCACCGGCCCGATGGGCTGTGCCGCTTGTAAGGGATATTGATGAAAGGGAGGACGGTGCCGCTTCGGCAATCCTGATCCCTTTCCGCTGGGGTAACCGTTTAAGATATACGGTGCGGGGTCCTGACTCCGGCTTCACGGAGTCAACCTCCACCGGAATGGCGACAGATTACTGCTCAGCCTGACGAAGCTGCTGAACGTAAATTGCCTTGATCATCTTCTTG
>CAZUAK010000141.1:0-3942 GCA_964618395.1 uncultured Sangeribacter sp. | reverse complement strand
ATTAGCATCCTTTTACGCTGCAAATATAAAGCGTGAGATGAAATCTTTTAAATCCCTGGTAATTAGAGTAATCTCAGGAAACAACAACTGACTACAATAAGTTAGCACTAATGGCTTCCAGCCTGCCCCGAGTCATTTCCAAATCATTTCCAAGTCATTGGAGCAGGCTGGAAGCCTGCGCTACAATGCTTTATGTGCCGAATCCATACCGATAAATTGTAGGGACATCCCTTCGGGATGTTCACACACGGATCAAAATGGATTGCTATTGGGCTGGGTAAATCAGAACTTTTTGACTATCTTTGTAGACGGATTTAACTTAACGGATGTCTTATGTGCAGACCTATCAAATATCCCGTTGGCGAACAGTCTTTCGAGCAGCTGCGAAAGGGCGGTTTCCTCTATGTGGACAAGACCCGGTATGTGGAAACAGTTGCCAAAGGGCCGCAATATCTTTTTCTGGGTCGCCCGCGGCGATTCGGCAAAAGCCTCTTTCTGTCGACGCTCCAATGTTTCTTTGAAGGGAAGCGCGAGCTCTTCAAAGGTCTGTACATCGACTCCACTGACTGGGACTGGGAGCCATTCCCGGTGCTCCTCCTTGACTTCAACAACGCTGACTATACCGTAGACGGAGGACTGGAGAACATCATTGAAAAACACCTCCGCCGCTGGGAAAGGGAGTACGGGATAGAACCTGAGTTGAACGACTATGCGCTCCGCTTCGAAGACGTCATAGAAGCCGTATATAAGAAAACGGGCCGCAACATCGTCATCCTGGTCGATGAGTATGACAAGCCCCTCATCAAAAACCTCAACGACAGAGAACGCTTCGAGAGGTATCGCGAAACGCTGGCCGCGCTTTACTCAAACTTCAAGAGTTCCGCAAGATACATCCGGCTGGTCTTTCTCACCGGAGTCACCCGTTTCGGCAAGCTCAGTGTCTTTTCCGGTCTCAACAACATCTCCGACATCTCCTTTGACGATGACTACGCCGGGATATGCGGAATCACCGAATCAGAGCTTCTCGAGAACTTCAGCGAAGGCATTGCCACCCTCGCCGAAGAACACGCCATGTCGAAAGACGACATGATAGGCCTGCTCAAACACCGGTATGACGGCTATCATTTTGCAGAGGTCTGTCCCGATATCTACAATCCCTACTCATTGCTCGAGACGTTCTCCAAGAGGAAGTTCCGAAACTACTGGATAGATTCGGGAGTGCCCACCCTGCTGGCCGAACAATTGAAGCGCGACCACACGGACCTGACAGAACTGGAGTCTGCCAAGGGTGATGCGACAGACCTTTCCGGGCTCGATCTTGACAGTGTGGACCCCGTCGCGCTGTTCTATCAGACCGGCTACCTGACCATAAAAGGCTACGATGAATTTTCGGGACTGTTCCAGCTCGGCTATCCCAACGAGGAGGTTGCAGAAGGCTTCTACAGATTCTTATTGCCATACTACTCTGCCATCCGGACTCGCAAGGTGATGAGCTTCATCGTAGACCTTGTCGACGACTTCAGGCGGGGCGACGTCGAAGGAGTGATGACGCGACTTCAATCGTTGTTTGCCGGTCTTGCATACGACCTGCAGATAGACGCTGAGAAGGATGTGCGCAACGCTCTGTTAATCGTCTTCAGGCTCGTGAGGATGATGGCCGAGGCGGAATACCGTACTTCGGACGGGCGCATCGACATACTGGTGTGCACTCCGCAGTTTATCTACATAATGGAGTTGAAATTCAACAAGACAGCAGAAGAGGCACTCGAGCAGATAAGAAGAAAGGAGTATCATCTACCCTGGGCTATAGACAACCGCACGGTCATAGCCATCGGCATCAACTACTCATCCGACAAGCGCCGAATCGATGCCTGGGCCTCCGAACGTCTTTAACAAGTATGATTACCGATAACCTTTAGGGACATCCCTTCGGGATGTTAACTCATCGGTAATCCGGTGCATTGTAGCGCCGTCGGTCCTTATTATGAACTTTTTAGTACGATAGTTTGTATTATATGAAAATTCGTACTAAATTTGCATCGAGTTCTTACTCACATGTTTCATCAATAATTTTATCGTTATGAAAAAATTATCTGACAAAGAGGAAGAGCTCATTGCTGCAATTCGTAACTACAGGAGGGGTTTCCCGGACAGTTACCCGCATCTTCTGTATTATGCTCAACAATTGTTTGATGAGCTTACGGATTTGCCTTAGAGCACTCCTGGAGGCGGATCTCCGCCATAAACGGAGGTTCGCCTTGTCCGGGAGCTCTATGATTAGCGACCAAACACTCAAAACTGATCCGAGTATGACACAAAACACAAACTCTATGAAATCAGCTATTACCGCTCAGCCCATGATGGATGCCAAAGCTCGACTGTCAGATATTCTGGTGGAAGTCTCATGGAGAGAGATTGCCCGCCGGTATTTCGGTAAATCGAGTTCGTGGCTCTATCATAAACTTGACGGCATCAGGGGAGACGGTTCCCAAGGAGGTGGATTCACCTCAGAAGAAGCCCTTCAGTTGAAAAATGCGCTGAACGACCTCGCAACACGTATATCCAAAGCTGCCTCCAGGCTCTAAGTAAAAGCAATTCTAACCCCGCCCGTCCAGCGGGGTTTTTTTCCGGGAATTTTTACTCATATTTTTCCTCTATTGAATTTTTATGGACGTCTTACGTAAAGAACTCGATGAATTTTATGATAGTCAAAACTTGTGCGATGAAGAATTAGACTACTCTATTTTATCGGATTTAAAGCATCTGATCGGGAGTACGGCTTTTATTGAAAATGATTGCCGAGTCATAACAGACGCAGCTGCTGATTATTGTTATATATCCGGAGGGTTGTTCTCTCGCCTTATAGGCTTATCCGATAATGTTCCGTACAGTAAGGTGACAAGTTCGAGCGATGAAGATGAGATTTACATACGTATTCATCCTGAAGATCTCGTAGATAAGAGGATGTTGGAGTATGAGTTCTTCAAGCATGTGGACTCCCGACATGATGATGAAAAAATATTCTACGTCGCCACATGTAGAATCAGACTCAGGGACAGGAACGACAATTATATTTTTGTGAATAACAGTACGAGGATTTTGAAACTGTCTCCCAACGGAAAAGTGTGGCTCATTCTTTGTACTTATAATTTGTCTCCTGCTCAAACTCAGACTGACGGAATAGAACCCCGTATCATAAACTGTTCGACCGGTGAAATCTCTGAAATACAGTTTGCTGCAAAACGAGCCGGGATCTTAACAGAGCGGGAGAAAGAAATTCTCCAATTAATCAAGGACGGCAACCTCAGCAAACAGATAGCCGGTAAATTGGGCATAAGCATCCACACCGTCAACCGTCATCGGCAAAATATTCTTGAAAAATTGAGTGTGGGGAATTCCGTGGAAGCCGTCACTGCCGCCACCCTGATGCGCCTGCTGTGAAACCATTAGTGTTAATTGATTTCAAACAGTTGTTCTTTTTGAATATAACTCTTATTACCATGGATTTAAAAGAATTTCATCTCACGCAGATTCGGGTTGCTGAGCTGGCGCTCAGCCGGCCCCTCGGGGCGCAGATGGGAGGAGATTTAACGCAGATTTTTTTATCTGGCATAGGGCCCGTTTTTGCACGCAGGCGAGCTCGGCTGACGCCTCGCCCCCAACGCAGAGGCGGCCAGATGGTCGCAGATCTTGCCGCCACCTTCTCAAAAGGTGAATATATCTGTAACCCAGTCGTCAGATAAACTCACCATTTCAGTAAGTGCCGTCAAAATCTGCGACCGTCTGGCCTCATCTGCGTTGGGGGCGAGGCGTCAGCCGAGCGCGCCTGCGCCATGTGCCGGAACAGTGCCGTTTGGCAGAATAAAAAATCTGCGTTAAATCCTGCTCCAATCCAGCGTCCCGAGGGGCCGGCTGAGCGCTAGCTCAGCAACCCGAATCTGC
>CAZUAK010000140.1:0-4109 GCA_964618395.1 uncultured Sangeribacter sp. | reverse complement strand
GAGCTATAACCGTTCCCGTTCCCGTCCCCGGCGCCACCGAAATCGGGGAGACTCCCCTCGACCAGATTATCGGCAAGAAATCTTCTAATCTGAGGAGACGAGGCACTCTTCAGATAGACGCCCTTGAAATCTCCGGAGGTCTTGAAGATGACCGGCGACGAAATGTTGAGCGCCACCGATCGCACACCGGGCACACCCCTAAGGCGCGCAGCTAACTCCGGGGTCAGCTCCACCAGGTTAGACTCATCGGGATGGGCCGGCTCGGAAAAGAGGGTCAGGTCAGAATTGAAGCCGCGGACCTTCTCGCGTATCTCACGCTTGAAGCCGAGCACGATGGCCACCGATATGACCATCACCAGCACCGAAAGCGCGACGGCCGCTATCGAAACTTTCACGGCCGGCGACGAACCGCGGCCGTCACTCCCGAAAGACAATTTACGGGCGAGAAAGAGGGTGTAACTCATTGCGGAGACAAAATTAGCTAAAAAAAAGGAAATTTTTAACCCAAAATTTGGCTATTGTCCGTCATTTGTTTAATTTTGAACTGCAAACCCGCACTCCCCTCCGCCTCACGGAAAGGAAAAGCGCGGGAAATGCCTGATAATGACAAGTAAAACCTTAACTAACCTACCATAATGGAAGAAAAACTTATCGAAACGTGTCTTCATGACAAGCACGTCGCCTTAGGAGCGCTCATGTCGCCCTTCGGAGGCTTCGACATGCCCATACAGTACAAAGGTATCACTGAGGAACACAATGCCGTTCGTCAGGAAGTCGGCGTCTTCGACGTCAGCCACATGGGTGAAGTCCGCGTGAAAGGTCCCGACGCATACAAGTACGTGAGCCACATCTTCGTCAACGACGTCACCGGCGCACCCGACGGACAGATCTTCTACGGAATGATGTGTTACGAAAACGGCGGCACAGTCGACGACCTGCTTGTATATAAGGTGAAGGACGACGAGTATTTCCTCGTCATCAACGCCGCCAACATCGACAAGGACGTTGACTGGATCATGAAGAACGCCGAAGGCTTCAACGTGGAGATAAAGAACGAGAGCGACTACTACGGCGAGGTTGCCGTTCAGGGTCCCAAGGCCGAGGACACCCTCGTGAACGTTCTCGGACTCGAGGTTCGCGAGATTCCCTTCTACAACTTCAAGGTCTTCCACATCGACGGTGAGGACGTAATCGTCAGCCGCACCGGATACACCGGCGAGGACGGCTTCGAGATCTACGGCTCTCACGAGTATATCCGCCGCGTGTGGGACAAGCTGATGGAGGCCGGGGTTCAGCCCTGCGGCCTCGGCTGTCGCGACACACTCCGCTTCGAAGTGGGCCTGCCCCTCTATGGCGACGAGCTCAGCGCCGACATCACCCCGATCGAGGCTTCGCTCTCAATGTTCGTAAAGCTCGACAAGCCCGAGTTCATCGGTAAGGAAGCACTCGCCAAGCAGAAAGCCGAGGGCGTTAAGCGCCGCATCGTCGGCATCGAGCTCGAAGGCACCGCCGTTCCCCGCCACGGTTATCCCGTAGAGGTCAACGGAGAGGTTATCGGCGAGGTGACAACCGGCTACAAGTCCATATCCACCGGCAAGTCAGTGGCCATGGCCATGGTCAACAAGCCCTACGACAAGCTCGGAACCGAAGTGGAGATCCGCATCCGCAAAAAGACCTTCCCCGGCAAGGTAGTCAAAAAACGTTTCTACGACAAAAACTATAAAAAATAATAAGAAATGAGCACAGTAAAAGAAAATCTTCGTTATTCAGACTCTCACGAATGGGTGAGCGTAGACGGTGACATCGCCACCATCGGTATCTCTGATTATGCACAGCACGCACTGGGCGACATCGTGTATGTCGACATGCCCGAGGTTGGCGACGAGGTGACCGCAGGCGAGGACTTCGGTGCCGTAGAGAGCGTGAAGGCCGCTTCTGACCTCATCTCTCCCGTCAGCGGTGAAGTTGTCGAAATCAACGAAGCACTCGAAGACGAGCCTGAGCTCGTGAACAAGGATGCCTTCGAGAACTGGATCATTAAGGTCCGCCTCTCGAACCCCGGCGAGGTTGACGCTCTGCTCGACGCTGCCGCTTACGCTAAACTCTGCGAAGAATAATCCTAAAAGATTCTGCAACGGAGGACAATGCTCCATCAACCCACTCTATGACCCCCATCCCGATCCTTCACGACGAGGACCGGGATGGTGGTCACTGCTTTTTTTAAAGCGCATATTTTCTACAACTCACTATAGTTCAATAGATAAGAATGAGCAACAAATATATGCCTCATAGCGAGGAAGACATCCGCGCGATGCTTGAGCGCATCGGCGTGAAGTCTATCGACGACCTCTATGCCGACGTCCCGGCCGAGGTTATCTTCAAGGAGGAATACGACATCCCCGAGGGTATGTCAGAAGTTGAACTCCGCAAGCATTTTGAGGAACTGGGACGCAAGAACAAGGGCCTCGTCAACTTCGCCGGCCGCGGCGTCTATGACCACTACTCGCCCTCTGTCATCCCTCACCTCCTGGCCCGCAGCGAGTTCTATACCGCCTATACTCCCTATCAGCCCGAAATCTCTCAGGGCACCCTCACATACATCTTCGAGTACCAGAGCATCATCTGCGAGCTCACCGGCATGGAGGCCTCTAACGCATCCATGTATGACGGCGCCACCGCCGCTGCCGAGGCCATGTTCATGATGGTCGCTTCAGCAAAGAAGAAAAATCGCGTGCTCGTGTCCTCGACCGTTCTTCCGCAGGTCATCGAGGTGGTCAAGACCTACGCCCACTTCCACGGCGTTGACCTGACCGTCATCCCCGAGGCTGACGGCGTAACCGACCTCAACGCAATGCGCGAGGAACTCGCCAAGGGCGACGTTGCCGGCGTGCTGCTCCCCACCCCCAACAAATACGGCATCATCGAAGACTATACCGGTGTCGCCGACGAGATCCACGCCGCCAAGGGTTATCTGGCCATCTATGCCGATCCCTCCACGCTGGCCGTGCTCAAGACTCCCGCCGGCTGGTGTGCCGACATCGCCTGTGGTGACGGTCAGACTCTCGGCATGCCGATGCAGTTCGGCGGTCCCTACCTCGGCTTTCTCGCCTGCTCAAAGGGCATGATCCGCAAGATGCCGGGACGTATCGTCGGCGCGACCACCGATGCAGACGGCAAACGTGCATTCGTGCTCACCCTCCAGGCCCGCGAGCAGCACATCCGCCGCGAAAAGGCCACCTCAAACATCTGCTCCAACCAGAGCCTCATGGCCCTCTACGCAACCATTTATGTCGCCCTGATGGGTAAGGAGGGCATGAAGGAGGTCAACCGCCTCAGCTGTGACGGCGCACACTACCTGTGTGAGAAACTCGTGGCCACCGGCAAGTTCACCCCCGCCTTCAACCGTCCGTTCCTCAAGGAGTTCGTCCTCAAGACCGACCTCGACGTCAAGAAGATGAACGAGGCCCTTGCCGCCGCCGGCATCGCCGGACCGGCCGACCTCGGAAACGGCATGGTCGAGTTCGCAGTCACCGAACAGCGCTCGCGCGAGGAAATGGACCGTCTCGTTGAAGTTATTTCCGCTATCTAAGAAATCTCCCTCCCAAACTGAAGACTCACAATGAAATATTACGATAAAGTTATTTTCGAACTTTCCCGTCCCGGGCGCAAGGGCTACAGCCTGCCGGCTGACAATTTCGGTGTTGACGGAATGAAGGAGATTCCTTCAGATCTTCTCCGTCAGGAACCGCTCGACCTCCCCGAGGTCAGCGAGGGTGACGTCGTTCGCCACTATACCAACCTGAGCCAAAAGAACTTCGGTGTCGACACCGGTTTCTATCCCCTCGGCTCATGTACGATGAAGTACAACCCGAAAATCAACGAGGAACTGGCAGCACATCCCGCCTTCACCTCGCTCCACCCGCTCCAGGACGAGGAGTCTGTTCAGGGCGCCCTCGAGCTCTACTACAACCTCCAGCACGCCCTCTCCAGCCTCGCCGGTCTCAAGGAGTTCACCCTCAACCCCTATGCCGGAGCACACGGCGAGCTGACCGGCCTGATGGTGATGAAGCACTATCACCAGAGCCGCGGCGACATGAAGCGCACAAAGG
>CAZUAK010000139.1:0-4135 GCA_964618395.1 uncultured Sangeribacter sp. | reverse complement strand
TTGAATGCGATGGATTAGCCACCATTCTATAAGCAGACCCCGCCGGGATGGGCGGGGTCTGAGTATGTTGGGTGGGTGGATGGGTTAGTCTTTGTCGAGGAGGGCGAGCTTCTGCTCGAGCTCGGCTATCTCCTCTTTGAGGCGCTGCTGACGACGCTCTATGTCCTTGAGCATGGAGTTCGAACCGCTGGTCTTGAAGTTGAAGAAGCCCATGTTGTTCTCCATCGTCTTCATTTCGTTGCGCTTCTGGTCGAGCTGACGGACAAGGCGCTGACGCTCGGAGCCCATCTGACGGTCATCGCCTTTGATGCGGCTGACCTGACGCTCAAACTTCTCCATGCGGCCGCGCGACGCACGCTCGCCAAGCGAGTTGTAGAACTTGTCGCACAGTGCGCGATACTCCGTGCGGAGCTCGTCCATCACCTTGCGGGGAACGAAGCCGATGCCGTTCCACTTGTTCTGAAGCTCACGAACGAGCGGAAGGTTCTCTCGCGGATCCTCAACTTCGGGGAGAGACTTCAGCTGTTCGATGATTTCGCGCTTAGCCACGAGGTTAGCGTTCTCCTCCTTGCGGGTCTCTGCCATCGCCGAACGGCGGCGCTCAAAGACGGCGGTGCAGGCGGTGTTGAAACGCTTCCAAATCTCCTCGCTCACCTTGCGGTTGACGCTTCCGACGGTCTTCCACTCCTCCTGAAGCATCTTCACCTGACGGAGAGCCTCGGCGGTATCCTCGACTGCGGCGAGAGCCTCGGCCTGCTCACAGAGACGTATTTTCTTCTCGTAGTTCTCGTTCTTCTCAGCCTTCACTGCCTTATAATATGTGTTCTTGGCGGTGAAGAACCTGTCACAGAGCTCGCGATAGGTGGCGAAGAGCTGTGCGCTCACCTTCTTGGGAGCGTAACCGGTCTCTTTCCACTCAGCCTGTAGGGCGAGCACCTCCTTGGTAGCGGTCTCGAAACTGTCGAAAGAGTTGAGCTCACGGTTGACAATCTCCTCGAGCTTGGCGATGATGGCCTCTTTTGCAGCCTGGGCTGCCTCTTCGGCCTCTTTTCTCTTTGCGTAAACCTCCTGGTGACGACGGTTGATGACCGATGAGCTGTTCTTGAACTCTTCCCAGATGGACTCGCGGAACTCCTTAGGCACGGGACCGGTCTCGCGCCATGTGATGTGGAGGCCCTGAAGCTTATTGGCGGCTTCGATGGGGTCTTCGGCGGTCTCAAGCGCCTTTGCCTCCTCGACCAGACGCTTTTTGACCTCAAGGTTTTTCTTATAGTCGAGATCCCTGAGTTCCTTGTGCATCTTGAGCTGGTCATAGAAGACCTCAACGGCCTTCTGGAAGCTCTTCCACACCTCGGCGTCGGCACCCTGGGGAAGGTCGGCCTTCACGCGGAAGTCCTCCTGCAGCTTCTGGAACGTGGGATAATGGTTGTTGATGTTGTCGATGTCGCCGGCGAGTTTCTCAAGCTCGGCCACGATGGCCTGCTTCTTTTCGAGGTTCTCACGGCGGAGCTTCTCGTCGGCTTCGAGGAAGGCGTTTCGGCGCTCCTTAAAGACTGCGATAAGGTTCTTGGCCTCCTCTTCGAGCTCGCACGGAGTGGCGACAAACGCTTCGGGCGCACCGCCGGCGTCGATGTGCGCCATGAGTTCGGCGTTCATCTCGCGGTTTCTCAGCGCGAAGAAGGCCGACTTGACGGCTGCCACTTCACGGTGTGCGTTCATGCGGTTCTCTTCGAGGATCTGCTTGAGTGTATCGACAAGCTGCTGTTTATCCATCGAGTGGACTCCGGGCATCTCACCGGTTGCTTCAGGCACTGCGGTCACCTCTGTCTCGACAATGACCGTTTCGGCGGTAGCGATAACCTCCTCTTCGGGAAGTTTCGTTTCGTTCTCGTTCATTTGGTATTATTTGGTTAGATGTAACTCTTAGTATTCGGTAAAATCGGGCCTGCATCATGAGCAGCCCCGGATGTGAGGCGTCACTTATGTGCGGGCTCTACTGTCATCTTGATGATGCGTATGTCTTCAGTGGGACGGTCGCCGCGCGATGTCGGGGCGTTCTGGATTTTCTCTACTGTCTCCATGCCTTCGAGGACCTCGCCGAAGACGGTGTAGTCGCCGTCAAGGTGAGGCGTGCCGCCGACGGTGGTATAGGCGTCGATGACGGCCTGAGAGAGGGGTTCGGGCTTCACGTTCTCTTCAGTCTCCTTTATCAGGCGCTGACGGAGGTTCTCGAGCGCTGTCGTGTCGTGTGCGGCATAGAGGGCCTTGATTTCGTCATGGTGTTTCTTCTGCAGGTCGCGGAAGTAGGCCTGTTTCTTGCCGTCGGCCATGCGCTGCGCCATCTGTTCCATCTGGCGCGGGGTGTATTTGTTGCCGGTGACGATATAGAACTGCGAGCCTGAACTGCGCTTCTCGGGGTTGACCTGGTCGCCGGTGCGGGCTGCGGCCAGTGCTCCATATTTATGGAAGTATCGCGGATAGTCTATCTCAGCCTCAATGGTATACCCGGGGTCGCCGCTGCCCAACATCGCGCCCGGCTGGGCAGTCTTGCTGTCCGGGTCTCCGGTCTGGACCATGAAGTCTTTGATGACCCTGTGGAAGAGCACTCCGTCATAGTAGCCTTCAGAGGCGAGTTTGAGGAAGTTTTCCTGATGCTTGGGGGTGCCGTCATAGAGGAGGATCTTGATCGGTCCGGCGGTGGTCTCGATGTCGACTATCCTGCCGGTTTCGACCGGAGTGGCCGACACTGTCTTTTCGGGTGTGGCGTTGTTGTCAGTCATGGTGGTGTTTATGGTTGCTGAGGCGAGGATACCGGTGAGGGTCACGAAGCCTCCGAGTATCATCGCTTTAATTTTGTTTTTCATTTCTCAGGGTTATGTGTTTTCGGCATGTCCGGTTAGGCCTCCCGTTTCAGGAACGGGGCCTGAAGGCTCAGGGCTCCGGTGTCAGATAATAGACTGCGGGAAGACCCGTTTGTAAATCCGGCGGAAATTGTCGTCCGCCTCGCTGAGCTCCTCGGCTCGGTCATGATAGTTCTTTCCCCAGATGCCTTCGAGCAGCGAGAGGATATAACGGTGCTCGCGGTCCTTGGAGATGGTGGCGTCTATCAGCGGGGTGAGCCATTCTGCGAAGCGCTCCGGGTCAACGGCCATCAGGAATCGGGCCGTGCTCGCCAGGAACTGACCGCTTGTGTCGACACGCTTCAGGTTTTCGACGAGAAGGGACATCTCGTCAGAACAGCTGTCTATATTATTGACGATATATTCGTAGGTGCCCATTCCGTCGGCATCTTCCTCGAGTATTTTTGTCAATTCGTTCATGATAAATGTCGTTTGTCTTGAGGTCAAATCACACCGGTTTGGGGGTCAAACGTACCTAAACCGGGGGTTATGGACGCAAAAGTATAAAAAAAATTTTTTAGTTAACCTCTTTTCAGCTAAATTTGTGGCGAAAAACCGTCAAATAGCCCACAAAAGTGTTTTATAACTCTTTTCGGGCATGAAACCTCAGCAGAATGACCGCATCACCCGTCATCGTCATCGGCCGCCAGTTCGGAAGCGGCGGCCGCCAGCTTGCCCGCCGCGTGGCCGAAAGAATGGGGCTCCCCTATTATGACCGCGAAATCCTAAAGGAGGCGGCCAAAAGCATGGGCTTCTCGCCCTCTGTCTTTGCCGACAACGACGAGAGGAGGCCCTCGCTATTCCGCTCCCTGGCCTCGCACCTCTACGGTGTGGCCGACAACTATGGGGTGACGCCGATGAGCCGCGTTGAGATTTACCGCCAGCAGGGGGCCGTCATACGCGACATCGCCTCGCGCGGCGGCTGCGTGATTGTCGGACGCTCGGCAGACTATATCCTGCGCGAGCATCCCGACCTCGTCTCGGTCTTTGTCCATGCCCCCCTGGAGTGGAGGGCCGACAGAATCGTCGAGCGCGGCGACGCGCAGACCCGCAAGGACGCTCAGGCCATGGCCCAGAAGATAGATTCCCAGCGTGAGGCTTTCTACAACTATTTCACGCCGGGGATGTGGGGATTCGCGCCGACCTATCACCTGTCGATAGACGCCTCGCGCCTCACTCCCGACGAGGCGGCCGAACTTATAGAGTCATACGCCATCAAGAAGACCGGGAAAACC
>CAZUAK010000138.1:0-4420 GCA_964618395.1 uncultured Sangeribacter sp. | reverse complement strand
ATGCCCGAGCAAACGCCGGCGATGACCGAATTCTGAGTGTCGCGGAACAGTCTCTTTGAGCCTCGTCTCGCCCCGGGGATGGGGGGCGGGGTCGCTCCGGTGACTTCCACCTTAACCTCTTCGGTTTCAGGCCTTCCCTCGCTGTCGGTCACCACCTCCTCCTCGACCTCGATGAAGTCGTTCGGCTGACCGATGCGCGCTATCACCTCCTCGACCATCTGGAGGGTGATGATGGTGTTGCCGCTCTCTTCGAGCTTGACCGACAGAAGCTCGGCCATTCTCGTCTCAATGTCGGTTGTAAGCTCCTCGCGCTCTTCGGGATCGCGCACAAGGTGTTCTATCGCGTCGAGATAGTTGTTTGCGAGGGTGTAGGCGTCGTCGTCGATGACGAACTGGATGCCCGCAAGGTTTATGTTGTATGTTTTCTTAATCATTTTGCGTAGTTGTTAGTAAGTTTTTCATCTGATCGTTTCTCAGTGAGTCAATTGCGTTCGAGAGCTCGTCCCAGACGGCGCTCATCTCGGCGAGTGCGTCGATTCCCGCCTGCGTCAGGCGGTAGTACTTCCTCGGCGGACCCTTCGGCGACTCCTGCCACTGATAATCGAGTTTGCCCTCTTTCCTGAGTCGGTTGAGGAGGGTGTAAATGGTCCCCTCGACGACTATCATCTTCACTTCTCCGAGCTTGGCTATCAGGTCGTTGGGATAGCACGCCCCTTGACTCCGGAGAGTCAGGAGCACGCAGTACTCCAGCATCCCTTTTCTCATCTGAGAAGATATGTTCGTATCTTTTTCCATTGTTCCTTGCTTTAATTTGATTTACAGGCCGATACCGTTTCCTTGGCCGCGGTTGTTTCCGCTACCCGAGGACTGGTCGTCGCTGTCGAGGTTGGCGACGGTCGATTTCACCTGCTGCTGGGTCGTTCCGAAGCGCCATGTCAGGGAGACGCCGACACGCCAGTTGTTGCTGCGGTACTTCGCCATCATCCTTATGTCGTCCGTCTCGGTGAACGACTTGAAAGTATGTACCGGCTTGATGAAATTCATTGCGTTGAGTCCGATGTTGAGGCTCTTGTCTTTGAGGAAGTCGCGGCTGACCGAAGCGCCGAAGTAGTTCCAGGAACCCCAGTAGCCTTCGAGCGAAAGGTTTCGCGAGCCCCAGCCGCCGAAGGCTCCGAACGTGGCGATGTCGTCAAGTCTCCAGCTCCAGTTTGCGCCGATGTTACCGCCCCAGCCGCTGTTATGATATCCCATAGCCGGAGCCTTCATGTTCTTCCACTCGAGGTCACCGTTGAGCGAGAGGGTCATGTTGCGGATTATGTTGTAGTTGAGGAAACCCCTGAAGCCGACCGTGCGGCGAGTGCCTGAGTTGTTGTATGTGGCAGTGGTCTGCAGTCCGTCTACTATGGTCACCTGCTCGATGGCGTTGGCGTCGTCGGTAAAGTCAACGCCGATTGAACCGCCGAAGAGCCGTCCGAAAGAGGTGTAGGTCAGCGAGACGGTGTTGAGGCGTTCGCTCGTCAGGTCTGGGTTTCCGCGCTGGCCGTTATATCCGAGGGTCTGCTCAAAGGGATTGACCTGCTCGATTGTAGGCCTGGAGATGCGCATGGAGTAGGCGAGCCTCACGTTTCTCGCCGGAGCGAGGTTATAGGTCACCGACGCATTCGGGACAACGTCGTCGAGGTGCTTCTGAAAGTTGGGCTGGGTCCCGTCGTGGAAATGTATCCCCATACGCGTATGCTCGTAGCGGACTCCGGCGCGGGCGTTCCATTTGTCTGATGTGTAGCTATACGAACCGTAGGCGGCCAGAATGTCCTGAAACTGCATGAGGTCGGTGCTCTGTGAGGGATCGTCGAACCATCCTGAGTTCAGGGTCTCGGCGACCTTCTCATAGCTCCAGGCGGAATTGTGGCGGAAAATGCCCTTTAGTCCGGCCTCAAGTTTATGGTGCTCCGACCGGAAGGGATTGGTATAGTCGACCTGTACGGTGTGCTGACGCGAGAGGTTGTTGTTCAGTGCCTTGCGTCGCCACGGCTGGGAGACGCGGTCCTGATATTCGTAGTCGCGCTTGTAGTCGAGGGTGTTGTCGCCGAAGTTGAAGGCATACGAGGCGACAATGAGGTGACCGAGGTCGTCGAAGCTGTGCTGGTAGCTGAGGTCGAAGTCGAATGATGTGTTGTGGACTCCGGCGTTTATCATCTGGCCCGTCTCCCAGAGGAGGACCCCTTCAGCCGAGCGGAGACTGTTTTTCTGGAACGAGTTCACCAGTCCGGCGTTCACGTGGGTGAAGTTGAACGATGAGGTTACGAGGTTGCGCTCGTTCGGTTCCCATGATAGCTTGTAGCCCCCCTGCATGAAATTGAACCGTTGCTTCCTCTTGGAGTTTTCGGTCATTTGCTCCCCTGTCTTGAGGTAGTCCGTCACCCTTTCGTCGCGCATGGTCCTTTCGAGTCCGTCATTTCCGGAGTAGGTAAGGTTGACCTGGGCCGTCACTTTGTTTATCTTGCCGATGATGAAACCGCTTGCGTTATAGTCAGAGCTTGAGGCGGCTGCGGACAGGGAACCGTTATAACCGTCGGCCTTCCGCGAGTGCTCCGTCACGAGGTTGAGTATGCCCGCCGTACCCTCCGCGTCATATTTCGCGCCCGGTTCGGTGATTACTTCGATTTTAGAGACGGCCGAAGCGGGCATTGCCTTGAAGATCTCCTTGGCGTTCTGGGAGAACATAGGCTCCTCGCGGCCGTTGACCATAATCTTGAAGTCCGACTTACCCTGCAGCTTCACGTTTCCCTCGCCGTCCACGGTCAGTCCCGGCACACGGCGGAGCACATCGATAAGGGCCTGGCCCTTAGCCGAGGTATCCTCCTCTACCGAATATGTAGTGGTGGCCCCGTCCGACTTAATCAGAGGCCGCACCGCCTCAATGACCACATCATCGAGCATCTCGTAGGTCGGCAGCGAATCGGTCGCCGCCTCAGCAGCGGCTGCCTCTTCGGTCACCGCCTCAGCGGCGCCCATCTTTTCGGTAACCGCCTTCTCAGCGGTAACCGTCCCCTGTCCGTTCTCAACCTGAGCCAGAGCGGCAAAGGGAGCCGAGGCCAGAGTAAGAAGAATCCCAACAGCAATCTTTTTCATAACGAGTCTTGTTTTAGACGCCATTTTTAAGGCATCATATTTTCATGCCGCAAAGTTACAACAAAAAATAGTACTATGCAATACATAGTACCTAAAATTTTCAAGAACTACGTAAAAAATAGCGACGACCCTAAGTTTCCGACACATAAAGCATTGTAGCGCAGGCTTCCAGCCTGCCCGAATGATATGCCGTGGTAATTACCTGTCAATGAGCATTATAATTGTCATGTAATGCGCAGTAATCCCGGGCAGGCTGGAAGCCTGCGCTACAATGCTTTAATCGTTACAATACTTATTGACAGGCAATTACAATGGATATTCATTCGGGCAGGCTGGAAGCCTGCGCTACAATGCTTTATGTGCTTTAATCGCTTCAATGTGAATGTTTTATTGGAGGTTTTCTAAATATTTCGTAAATTTGTCTTCGTTAACATTAACTTTCATGAGTGATAGGTATTTTAATCCTGAGGATGGCTTTGAAGTTAACGAACGAAGATTGCCACACTGGACTCAGGATGGTAAAATATATTTTGTAACTTTTCGGCTTGCAGATTCTTTGCCTCAATCTAAGATACTTCAGTTGAAGATGGAACGGGAAGAATGGATGAAAAATAACTCTAAACCATACACGAAGGAGCAAATTCTACAATATGATTTACTCTTTAATGAAAGAGTTGAGAATTGGATAGATGCAGGACATGGCGAATGTGTACTAAAAAGAGAAGACACGAGTCTAATCGTAAACAATTCCC
Organism: uncultured Sangeribacter sp.; assembly: GCA_964618395.1. Lineage (GTDB taxonomy): Bacteria > Bacteroidota > Bacteroidia > Bacteroidales > Muribaculaceae > Lepagella. Next base: position 536 of record CAZUAK010000138.1, on the reverse strand, counting down.
TTCAGTTCTTTGATCATAAAAGATATTTTTTGCACTCGTACGTGATAATGTCAAATCACGTACACCTTATAATAGAGCCAGTCAACGGTTATGAGCTGAAAGAAATACTTCACTCAGTAAAAAGTTATTCAGCAACCGAAATTAACAAGATCCTCCATCGGCATGGAAGGCTTTGGGCAATTGAATCCTATGATCGGTTAATTCGAGATGCGCTACACTATAGATATGTAGAGGGGTATATCGTAAAGAATATCAAAATGGGAGGAATAAGGTGGAGTGCAAGAGGTATACCCTCCTCTTAAACACACTATATCGATTAAAGCATTGTAGCGCAGGCTTCCAGCCTGCCCGAATGAATGTTCGTTGCAACCGTCTGTCAATTAGCAATGTAGCGATTAAAGCATTGTAGCGCAGGCTTCCAGCCTGCCCGAATGATTTTTCGTTGTAACTACCTGTTTATGAACATTATAATTGTCATGTTATGCGCTGTTCTCTTGGGCAGGCTGGAAGCCTGCGCTACAATGCTTTATGTGCGA
>CAZUAK010000137.1:0-4508 GCA_964618395.1 uncultured Sangeribacter sp. | reverse complement strand
GACGGCCGTCGCGAGCATCCGGCATGGGACTCGCTCTGCTTCGACTATGGCAAGACCGAAGTGCTCCATTTCCTGCTCTCCAACTGCAAATACTGGCTTGAGGAGTTCCGCTTCGACGGTTTCCGCTTCGACGGCGTCACCTCGATGCTCTACTACGACCACGGCCTGGGCAAAGCCTTCGGCAGCTATGCCGACTACTACGACGGCGGCCAGGACACCGATGCCATCACCTACCTTACCCTGGCAAATATGCTTATCCACGAAATCAAGCCCGCGGCAATTACCATCGCCGAGGAAATGAGCGGCATGCCCGGCCTGGCAATACCCTTTGCCGACGGCGGCATCGGCTTCGACTACCGCATGGCCATGGGCATCCCCGACTACTGGATAAAGATGATAAAGGAGAAGAAGGACGAGGACTGGCACCCCACCTCCATATTCTGGGAACTCACCAACCGCCGCGCCGACGAAAAGACCATTTCATACTGCGAGAGCCATGACCAGGCCCTCGTGGGCGACAAGACCATCATCTTCCGCCTGATAGACAAGGAGATGTACTGGCACATGATGGTCGATGACGACGACTTCGTCGTCGAGCGCGGAATGGCCCTCCACAAGATGATACGCCTCGTGACGCTCGCGACCATCAACGGCGGATACCTCAACTTCATGGGCAATGAGTTCGGTCACCCGGAGTGGATAGACTTCCCGCGCGAGGGCAACGGCTGGAGCTACAAGTATGCCCGCCGCCAGTGGGATCTTGTAGACCGCGAGGACCTGAAATACAAGTACCTGAACGGATTCGACAACGCCATGGTCGAGCTCGTCTCCTCCGTCTATGACTTCCAGGCCGAGCCTGTAGAGAAGCTGTGGGAGAAGGACGACGACCAGGTCCTGGCCTTCCGCCGCGGCGACCTCATCTTCGTCTTCAACTGGAGTCCCACGCAGTCCTTCCCCGGATATGGCTTCCTCGCCCCGGCCGGAGAGTACGAGGTGGTGCTCGACTCTGACAGCAAGGTCTTCGGCGGACACGGGCTCATCGACGACTCTGTCCATCACTTCACCCAACCCGACCCGCTCTACACGCCGGCCGGAAAGGGATGGCTCAAGATGTACATACCCGCGCGCACGGCCCAGGTGTTGCGTATGGTCCGCCCGAAACCGTCGGCTAAGAAGACTGTCGAGAAACCGGTGACCAAAGATGAGAAACCGGCGGCAAAAAAAGCGGAAAAGGCATCGACAAAAACAACGGATAAGAAACCGTCAAAAAAGTAAAGACGGAATTTAAAACCCCGTTTCAAAAAAACGGGCTCTAAAAACCTAAAAAACAGCTTCAACCGAAAACAGCTTCATAGGAAATGAAGAAAATCATAATAGCCATCGACGGCTACTCCTCTTCGGGCAAGAGCACCATGGCGCGTCGTCTCGCGCAGGAAATCGGATATGTCTATGTCGACTCGGGGGCGATGTACCGTGCGGTGACCCTGTACGGCCTCGACCACGGGATGATAACCGAGGTGAAGGGTGTCGACACCCCGGCGCTCGTCGCCGCTCTCCCCGACATCAAGATTGCCTTCAGGGTGACTGAAGACGGCACGCAGCGGACGCTGCTGAACGGGGCCGATGTGGAGGACAGCATCCGCGGCCTCAGGGTCAGCTCGTTTGTCAGCCCGGTGGCCGCCATTCCGGAGGTGCGCCGACTCCTGACCGCCCTGCAGCAGTCTTACGGACGCGAAAAGGGAATCGTCATGGATGGCCGCGACATAGGCACGACCGTCTTCCCCGACGCCGAGATGAAGGTGTTCGTCAACGCCTCGCCCGAGGTGAGGGCACGCCGGCGCTTCGAAGAACTCAAGGAGAAGGGTCAGCCGGAGAGCTACGAGAAGGTGCTCGAGAACATCCGCGAGCGCGACCTCATAGACACCACACGCAAGGAGTCTCCGCTGCGTAAGGCCGACGACGCGTTTGTGCTCAACAACGACGACCTCTCGCGCGACGAACAGCTCCAGGTGCTCATAGACCTCTACCGCCAAAAGTCCGCCGACTGACCAGGGCTTTCTGATAACGGATGCACGGGCCCTGTGGCCTGTGCCGGAAGAACCATCGAAACAGTTTTGTCACAGAAGATTGAAATAGACTCCGGGAGCGGCTTCTGCTTCGGAGTGACAGCCGCCATACGCAAGGCGGAAGAGGAGCTTGAGAAGTCAGGGACCCTCTTCTGCCTCGGCGACATCGTGCATAACGCCAAAGAGGTTGAGCGGCTCCGGCTCAAAGGGCTGAAGACCATCACCCACGCCGAACTCAGGGACCTTCACGACGTGAAGGTGCTCCTGCGCGCCCACGGCGAGCCGCCGGAGACCTATGAGGTGGCCCGGCGGAACAACATCGAAATCATCGACGCGACATGTCCGGTCGTGCTCCAGCTTCAGCGCCGTGTCAAGAACGCGTATGACGAGGGAGGGTCGGCAGTGAGGCCTCCGCTTATACTGATTTACGGCAAGCACGGCCACGCCGAGGTCAACGGCCTCGTCGGCCAGACGCGCGGAGAGGCCGTCGTGGTGCAGGACCTCGAGGCCCTCAAGGACATGGACCTCAACCGCGACGTGGTGCTTTTCTCACAGACAACAAAGTCGCTCGACGGCTTTCACGAGATGGTGGCCTATATCAAGGAGCACCAGCGCGAGGGGTCGTTCAGGTATTTCGACACCATCTGCCGCCAGGTTTCAAACCGCCTGACCAAGATTCGCCAGTTCGCGGCCGAGCACGATGTGGTCCTGTTTGTCAGCGGGGCGAAGAGCTCGAACGGTAAGGTGCTTTACGAGGTCTGCCGGACAGAGAATCCGCGGACATACCTCATCACGGACAGCACGGAGCTGAATCCGGAGTGGACGGCGGGAGCCGCCTCCGTGGGGGTCTGCGGAGCCACCTCGACACCGCGCTGGCTGATGCAGCAGGTCGCCGATGCGCTCCTTCAGGGTGAGTCTGCTCAGTGAGGTCCCGTATTTTTGTGCGGTAAGTGAAACTTTTTAGGCCTCCGCAGTGTTAAACATTCAAAAGAAAATTTAAATCTATAAGGTAATGGATAACGAAAATAAAAAACACGAAAATAGAGACGTTCGCGCAGAAGAAACCGCAAACTCGCTCCCCGCAGAAGGCAAGAACCGCAAACGCAATTCGACCGTAAGGACCAATAAACTGTGGATGTGGCTCGGAGTGATAGTACTGGTGTTCATCATCCTTTACTGGCTGTTCGCCATCGGCACCTTCGAGGACTTCCTCGGCGTCTTCAACGGTTAAGTCACCGACAGACGTTCACGTTTCGGACATGGCCCGCTGTGTCCCCGCCCGCTCTCTCACGTATGAAAAATGATAAAAACAGGCCGCAGATGTGCGGCCTGTTTGCGTATATCGCGAGAAATTCGTAACTTTGCAGCCGAGTTTGCAATCTCTGGTAAGATGCGGCTGAAGTGTGGCCGCTTAAAAGATACTTATTTATATTGCAAGCCGTAACCAAATTTTCATTTAAACAATGGACTTAATCAAAATCGCGGAAGAAGCATTCGCTACTCCCAAAAAAGAATTCGCACAGTTCGGCCCCGGCGACACCATCACCGTATCGTATCGCATCAAAGAGGGTAACAAGGAACGTATCCAGCAGTATCGCGGCGTCGTTATCCGCATCAGCGGCCAGGGCGACAAGAAGCGTTTCACCGTTCGTAAGATTTCTGACGGCATCGGAGTTGAACGTATCTTCCCCATCGAGTCTCCCTTCATCGAATCCATCACCGTCAACAAGCTCGGTAAGGTTCGTCGCGCGAAACTCTACTACCTCCGTAACCTCACCGGTAAGAAGGCTCGTATCAAAGAGCGTCGCCCCAAAAAGACTCAGGCCTAAGCTTTGTCAAGACATCAGAAGAGGCTGTGACACTTTCACCGTGTCGCAGCCTCTTTTTTAGTCGGCGAAGCTCAGCTTTAGTCGGTGAAGCTCAGCTTACCGCTGACCATGTCGTCAATCATGCCTTCGTAAGGGGCCTCGGAGATGACTTTCTCGTTGTTGACGCCCTCGTTCTTGGAGTAGAAGATCTTGCCGAATTCGGGGACGACATATTTGGGATATGTCTCGTATTTCTCGCGGCTCTCCTCCATCAAGGGGATGTGCTCGTTCTGGTAGCAGACAGTGATTTCGGGATGATCCTGAACCCATTTCGGGAAGAAGATGACGCCGTGAAGCCTGTTCTGGTCGGGCATGAAGTTAAGGCTCACGTCTGTTCCTGTCGGCTCGGTCCAGGAGATTTTGTAGACGCCGTCGGCGAGTTTGACGATGTCGGCCTTCTGGTCGCGTACCCATCGTCCGCCGACCATACCGCTGTGGATACGGTAGTCTACGGTGTTTTCGTTCTTTACATAGAGTTCGTACATCCACCCGTTGTCATAGGTGTAGATGAAGTGTGAGCCAATAAACTTTTCCATAATTTCTTTTAGATTTTAGAGGTTATAAGTGCCTCTTT
>CAZUAK010000136.1:2985-4582 GCA_964618395.1 uncultured Sangeribacter sp. | reverse complement strand
ATGTCCTTTGTCCGCATGTCGAGATGGTTTGTCGGCTCGTCGAGGATAAGGAAGTTGACCGGCTCCAGAAGCAGCTTTATCATCGCCAGGCGTGTCTTCTCGCCTCCCGACAGAACCTTGACCTTCTTGTCCGAGGCCTCGCCTCCGAACATGAAAGCACCTAAGATGTCGCGTATCTTGGTGCGGATGTCACCCGTGGCGACATTGTCGATGGTCTCGAAGACCGTTAGGTTCTCGTCGAGCATCTGCGCCTGGTTTTGCGCGAAATAGCCTATGTTTACGTTGTGGCCGATTTTCAGGTTTCCGGTGAAGGGAATCTCGCCCATGATACACTTCACGAGCGTCGACTTGCCCTCGCCGTTCTTGCCGACAAAGGCCACTTTCTCACCGCGCCTGATGCGGAACTCCGCGCCGTCGAAGACCTGGTGGTCACCGTAGGCCTTGCCGACATTCTCCACAATGAGCGGGAAGTCTCCGGTGCGGGAGGCGGGAGGAAATTTCAATCGCAGGCGCGACGTGTCCACCTCGTCGACCTCTATCGGCACAATCTTTTCAAGCTGTTTTATTCGGCTCTGTACCTGCACGGCCTTGGTGGCCTTATAGCGGAAACGCTCTATGAACTCCTCGAGGTCGGCGATTGTCTTCTGCTGGTTTTCATACGCGCGCATCTGTTGCTCGAGACGTTCCTTGCGGAGCTCCACAAACTTGGAGTAGTTGACCTTATAGTCATAAATCTTTCCGCAGTTAATCTCTATTGTGCGCCGCGTCACGTTGTCTAAGAAAGCACGGTCGTGGCTGACGAGGACCACGGCCTTCGCCTTTGTCTGAAGGAACTGTTCGAGCCACTGGATGGACTCGATGTCGAGGTGGTTCGTCGGCTCGTCGAGCAGCAGCACGTCGGGGCGTCGGAGCAGGATTTTAGCCAGCTCAATCCTCATGCGCCAGCCTCCGGAGAATTCGGAAGTCGGGCGGTCGAAGTCCGAGCGGACAAATCCCAGGCCGGTCAGCGTGCGCTCAATCTCGGCGTCGATATTCCCTGACGCTTCGATTGAGATGCGCTCGTTGAGCCTATCGAGACGGTCTATGAGCGCGGCGTAGCCCTCCGACTCGTAGTCGGTCCGGTTGGCCAGTTCTTCGGTGACACGGTCCAGCTCACCATGGAGCTCGGCCACGTCGCTGAAGGCCTTGCGGGTCTCCTCCATGAGGGTTGTCTCGTCGGCCAGGTTCATCTGCTGCGGAAGATAGCCGATGGTTATGTCGTTCGGCTTGGAGAATGTGCCTGACGTCGGCTGCTGAAGACCGGCCATGATCTTGAGCAGCGTAGACTTGCCGGCACCGTTTTTGCCGACAAGAGCGACCTTGTCGTTCTTGTTGACAACAAACGATATATCATTGAATAGGGGACGCGCGGAAAACTCCACGGTCATATTGTTGACAGAAATCATTTCTCGCTATTTGAACCTCAAAGTTACAAAAATTTGCGCAAACTGTAAAATTGACCCCCAACATGCTCTGAGTGAGTGTACAAGTCCATACAATTTAGACCCCGCTTTCAACGTTCAAAAAATAATTCCTAAATTTGCGGAACGAACTAACC
>CAZUAK010000136.1:0-2885 GCA_964618395.1 uncultured Sangeribacter sp. | reverse complement strand
ATAACGAGAGACAATACTAACATCAAACGATAATGAAAACATTAGCAACAGTTTTGCTTGGGTCAGCCGCCATGCTGGCCGTGCTTCCGGCCTGCGCGCAGACTCAGTCCGCGGGCGCCACGGCTTCTCAGGACATCCCGAAGGTTTACTACATGAAGGATGTGACCCCGGAGAACCTCGTCAAGGTCTATCAGGCGCTCGAGCGTCAGGCCGAGGGCAAGAAAATCGGCATTAAGATTTCAACCGGTGAGTCCATGAAGTCGAACCACCTCGACACGGCCCTCATCCGACCGCTCGTCGAGCTCATCGGAGGCAACTTCATCGAGTGCAACACCGCTTATGACGGAAACCGCAATACCACCGAGGCACACCGTCAGGCTGCCGCCGACCACGGTTTCACCGCCGTTGCTCCGGTCGACATCATGGATGCCAAGGGCGAACTGAAACTTCCTCTCGAAGGTGGCAAACACCTTCAGTATGACATTGTCGGCGAGTCGTTCCCGACTTATGACTTCGTGGTCGTGCTCTCCCACTTCAAGGGTCACCAGATGGGTGGCTTCGGCGGTGCACTGAAGAACATTTCAATCGGCATCGCCTCCTCAAACGGTAAGGCCTACATCCACTCGGGTGGAAAGACCGACGACGCAAACACAATCTGGCGCAACACGGCCGAGCAGAAAGACTTCATCGAGTCGATGGCCGAGGCTTCGAAGGCCGTCATAGACCACTGCGGCGACAACATCCTCTACATCAACGTGGCCAACCGCCTGTCGGTGGACTGTGACTGCAACGGCAACCCCGAACCTCCCAAAATGGCAGACCTCGGAGTCTTCGCCTCGCTCGACCCGGTGGCCCTCGACAAGGCCTGCGTCGACGCGGTCTACAACTCGACTGACCATGGCAAAGTACATCTCATAGAGCGCATGGAGTCGCGTCTCGGTCCCCATATCCTCGAATATGGCGAGCAGCTCGGAATCGGCTCCCAGACCTACGAGCTCGTAACCCTCGAGTAACCGACCCAGGCTACGGCATACACTCATAAAACGGAGTGCTTGTCAGAATGCACCGAAAACACGGCGTGTACCCGTAAAACTACAACCCACACTCATAAAGAAAGCGGGCGTGACCTCTCGGTGAGGTTACGCCCGCTCTGTTATTCGGGATTAAGTAGGTTTTATGTCACTTCCTCTTCAAAATTCTGGGGTATCAGATCTCAGACTCTACGGGAGTCTCCTGGACCTTCATGAGGTCTTCAGATGCACTGCCTTCGCGGATGAAAACGACGCAGATGCCACCGACAGCTATCGCGATACCGGCGATGAACATCATCCAGTACTGCGGCGCAGCGGTGTCAGGTGTAGACAGCGCACCTAAGATACCCTTGCCGGCAAGAGCGGCTACGATCTGCGGTATGCAGATGGTGCAGTTGAACAGGCCGAGATAGGCTCCGATGTTACCGCCCTTGAGCGAGTTGGTCAGAATGGTGAACGGCCATGCCAGCATAGCTGCCCATGCACATCCGATGAGTACGAACGAAGCGAAGAGGACATACTGGTTGGTGATGAAGGCCGATGAGATAAAGCCGATTGCACCCAGGATGAGCGAGAGGGCGTAAGAGAACTTGCGTGACTTGAAACGGGGGAGTACGAGTGCCCAGAGCACTGAACCGATTGCCTGGACGGCGAAGAGGATGCCCACCCAGTTGCCGGCGGCGTTGTACTGTTCAGATGAGGCGTCCAGCTCAACCTGCTTGATAGGCTCGGCAGCTGCAGGGTTGGGAATGCGGTATTTCTCGACCTCGTCGAGGAAGAGCTTGCCTGTCGTACGGTCAACGGTCATGATGCCCGCAACCTTAATCTCAGCGTTCTGCGGGAGGGTGTTGAGGTCCATCTTCTGCTCGCCATGCTCGATGATGACCTTGTCGTCTCCGGTGAGGATGAACTTGCCTGTGAGCTCTACTTTCTTACCCTGTGCGTCTGTGAATTCGATACCCTTCACAGCGGTTTTCTCCGGAGCCTTGAACGCGTTGAACGCTATTGTGCCGGGGGTGTAGGTCCACATGAAGAGGAACGCGAACCAGCAGAAGAACTGCACAAGACCCACTGTCCAGAACGTAGAGGGAGCGTGCACCAGGAGCTTGAATAGGTTCTGCTTGGGAGCCTTGTCTTTCGGGGTCTCCTCGATTCCGTTATATTCATTATATACGTGAGGGGGCCACTCCTTGATTTTCACGAGAGAGTAAATCACGCAAAGCAGAAGGATGATGGCGCCGGCATAGAAAGACCAGACAACTGTCGGAGGCACCACACCGGCCTCGGCGACATTCTTGATTCCTATCCATGTCAGCAGGAAGGGGAAGACGTAGCCGACGATTGAGCCGGCGTTGCAGAGAAAGCTCTGGATAGAATAGGCGAGGCCTTTCTGTTTCTCGTTGACCATGTCGCCGACGAGCATCTTGAAGGGCTGCATGGCCATGTTGATGGATGTGTCGAGCATCATCAGAGCGAAGAGGCCGACAAGGATGGCGGAGGAAACGCCGAGTCCGAGGCTTCCGGCGTTGGGGAGCAGGCACATCACGATGATGGCGATGAGAGCGCCGAAAATCAGATAGGGGAGACGTCGGCCGAAACGGTTCCAGGTCTTGTCAGAGGCAGAGCCGACGATAGGCTGAACGACGAGCCCCATGAGCGGGGGGAGAATCCAGAAGTAGCTCAGGTCATGCGGGTCCGCACCGATGGTGGTGAAGATACGGCTGACGTTGGCACTCTGAAGAGCGTAGGCGATCTGAACACCGAAGAACCCGAAACTGAGGTTCCACAGCTTCCAGAAGCCTAAATCAGGTTTGGTTTTCATGAAGTTATCTTTTGGTTATTTTGAATTATTCT
>CAZUAK010000135.1:0-4603 GCA_964618395.1 uncultured Sangeribacter sp. | reverse complement strand
TCTCCTCCCATCCCGCGCCCCGAGGGGCCGGCTGAGCGCAAGCTCAGCCACCCGAATCTGCGTGAGATGAAATCTTTTAAATCGTTAATAATAAGAGTTTTACCTAAAGGGATAGGCAATGCTAATCCGTATGCCCCTATTCAGCCCGTATGTAATAATGTGATGCGCTTTAAGACTTATTCCGAGTTTCTGGGCGAGAAGTTCCCCGGCCGTAAAGTCCAGAAAATCTCCATAAACGCCGGCTTCTCCTGCCCCAACCGCGACGGCACAATCGGTCGCGGCGGGTGCATATACTGCAACAACTCGGCCTTCACTCCGGCCTATGCCTTAGAGGGAGGATATGCACGCACCATTCGCAAGCAGGTGGCCCGGGGAAAGGAGTTTTTCGCAAGGAAATATCCGGAGATGGCATATCTCGCATATTTTCAGTCGTACACCAGCACATTCAGCTCCGACACGAAGGAACTGGAGGCCCTCTACCGCGCTGCCGTTGAAGATGATGACGTTGTCGGACTGATTATCGGCACGCGCCCCGACTGTATCCCGGAAACTATTGTGGAGTTATTGAAGGTGATAAACCGCGACAAGACGGTGATGGTGGAATTCGGGGCCGAGACGTTTCACGACCGGACACTCGGCTTGATAAACCGGGGTCACACCGCGGCCACGACAGACACCGCGGTCAAAAGACTCTCGGAGGCCGGAATATCAGTCGGCCTGCATCTGATTTTCGGCCTGCCGGGTGAGAACGAGGAGGACATGCTTGAGTCTGTCCGCCATGCCGTCACCCTTCCGATAGAGACTGTCAAGTTTCATCATCTTCAGGTCATAGAGGGCACTCCCCTGTCACAGAAGTGGAAGTCCGGAGAAATACGCGCGGTTCAGGACCCGAAGGAGGTACGTTCTGCCGATGAGATAACACTCTGGGACGTAAGCAAATATGTCGAGTTCTGCAAGAAAGTCATCGACATTGTGCCCCGAGAGATAGCCATCGAACGTTTCACCGCCTCCGCACCGGCCGACTTGCTCATCGCACCCAAATGGGGACTGAAAAACTATCAGTTTATGAATCTTTTGAAACCATAACGGGTCATCAGGTGTTGAAACTCTGTAAACCTCAAAAGCGCATGAAGAAAAAATACTTACTCACGGCGTTGCTGCTCGGTTTCGTCGCCGCCGTCTCCGCCTGGAACATAAACGAGAAATACACCGGTCCGAAAACGTTCGAGACCGACCTGTCATGGCATCCCGACATCCTTCCCGGCTATGAGGCCCGCTATGTCAACCAGGGAGAGGCCTTCGACGGACCGTGCCGTTCGACTATCGTCCGCAAGAAAGCGCGTGTCCCCTCCAAAAAGGGGTTTCTGTACATCCACGGCTTCAACGACTACTTCTTCCAGTCTCAGATGGGAGACCGCTTTGTAGACTCCGGCTATCACTTCTATGCCGTCGATCTCCGCAGATACGGACGCTCTAAGGAGCCTTGGCAGTATCCGTACAACATCCGCGACCAGAAGGAGTATTTCCAGGATATAGACTCGGCACTCTCCCAGATGAGGCGGGACGGCATCACCGACATCACCCTCGGCGGACACTCCACCGGAGGCCTCACGGTCATCCTTTACGGAATAGACCGCGGTCCGCGCGTTCAGGTCAACAGAATCGTGACCAACTCGCCTTTCCTCGGCTGGAACTTCAACCCCTTCATGCGCAAGATCGCCATACCGGCCGTGAGCCTTATCGGGCCGCTGTTCAAAAACTCCAAAATCAAACAGGGCCACTGTGACGGCTATGCCTACTCGCTGCTCAAACAGTATGACGGCGAATGGGAGTACAACACCGACTGGAAGATGATTTACTCGCCCCCGGTGACAATGTCGTGGGTGCATGCCATCAACTCCTCGCAGAAGGAAATCATGCACCATCCCGACCGGATGGCCGTACCGCTGCTGGTGATGCACAGCTCGCGCAAGATTGACGGCTGCAACTACACCCCCGAGTTCAAGACCGGCGACTGTGTGCTGAATCCGTTCCAGATTGCGGAGCGCGGCGCAAAAATCGGCCACCGGACATACGTCTGCGCCATAGACAGCGGCATCCATGACCTCATCCTCTCACCCCTCCCCCACCGCGAGCAGGCTTACGACTGTATTTTCTCCTTTATACGCCAGAATCCATAATCTTCGTTATATATTTACATAATCTTCGTTATATATTTATAGGTCATGCCTCGGTAGTTATTCATATCTCCGGTGAGATTTATACTGAGACAAATTTGTCTGAAACAAGAAACAAGATTTTCAAGAATAATGGTGAACACATTTGAAGGCCCGCTTTCATTCAGTGAAAGGCGGGAACTTCTCTCCACATATAACTCGCTTAACGCCAAACTCGGTGGCTCGTTGACCGACGGCATCCGCAATGCGCTCAGGGAATTGTTCGATAAGGGCCGTTCACTTCCGGTGCGCGACTCTAAGGGACTCCCCCGGCTGCTGATGACCATGCGCACCGCCGGTGTGTTTGTCGACGCGATAGACGCCGACGCGACGATGGTGCTCTCCATCCTCCTTCAGGAGGCTGTCGACTCCGGCCTTATCGACATTCCGGAGGTCCGTAAACGGTTCGGCGAGGATGTCGCCGTCATCCTGACGGGTATCTCGGCCGTTGAACGCTTCACGGGCAAGGAGGCTGTCCATCAGGAGAACTTCCGAGGCCTGCTCATCTCGCTGGCTGACGACATACGCGTCATCATCATCATGATTGTCCGCGAGCTGGTCCTCATGCGCAACATCAACCTCCATCCTGACAGCGAATGGGTGTCGAATGTCGCCTTTGAGGCCAACTGCCTCTACGCCCAGCTCGCACACCGCCTGGGCCTCTACAAGATTAAGGGAGAACTGGAGGACCTGTCGCTGAAATACTCAAACCGCGAGATCTACACTCAGATAGCACATAAGCTCAATGAGACAAAGCGTTCTCGCGACGCCTACATAACGTCATTCATCGAGCCGCTGAAGGCCAAGCTGAGCGCGGCCGGGCTGAAGTTCGACATAAAGGGGAGGACCAAGTCCATCTCTTCAATCTGGGCGAAGATGCGCAAGCAGAAGGTCGACATAGACCGCATCTATGACCTCTTCGCCATACGCGTCATCATCGACACGCCTCCGGAGAGGGAGAAGGCCGACTGCTGGCTGGCATATTCTATCCTCGGCGACATGTACACCCCCAACCCGAGCCGTATGCGCGACTGGATTTCAATCCCTAAGAGCAACGGCTATGAGAGCCTGCACGCAACGGTGCTCGGCCCGGGCAACAAGTGGGTCGAGGTCCAGTTCCGCACCCGGCGGATGGACCTTGTGGCCGAAAAGGGCCTTGCGGCTCACTGGCGATACAAGGGTGTCAAGTCTGACTCAACTGACCAGTGGATGAACAACATCCGCGACATCCTCGAAAGTGCCCGGACGGGTCCGATGGAACTCATGAAGGACCTCCGCCGCGACATATACACCCAGGAGGTCTTCGCCTTCACGCCGAAGGGCGACCTGTTCAAGATGCCGGCCGGCGCCACCGTACTCGACTTCGCGTTCCAGATCCACTCCAACGTGGGAGCGCACTGTATCGGTGGCATCGTCAACGGCCAGCACCGCAAAATCAACTGGAAACTCTCCAGCGGCGACACCGTGGAGATTGTGACATCATCGACCCAGTCCCCGAAACCGGACTGGCTCAACATCGTCGTCAGCCCGAAGAGCCGCAACAAGATAAAACAGAAGCTCAACGAGGAACGCCAGCAGATGGCGGACCTCGGCAAGGAGACCCTCGAGCGCAGGGCCAAGAACCGTAAGATTGAACTGGACGAGGCCCTGATGATGAAGCTCGTCAAAAAAGAGGGCTACAAGTTCGTCTCAGAGTTTTTCGCCGACATAACCAACGGAAAGATTGACCCGGTGAAGTTCCTCAACGCCTATCAGGAAGCCGCCGCTCCCGATAAGGAGGAGGTCCGGATTTCGGCCGAGGAGTTTCACGTCAACAACGCCCCCTCTGAAGAGTCTGACGACGTCCTGGTCATCGGCGAAAAGGCTATCAACGGTCTGAAGTACAAGTTCGCGAAGTGTTGCAACCCCATAAACGGTGACGACGTTTTCGGATTCATCAGCGCCGACGGCCTGGTCAAGATTCACAAGACCAACTGTCCCAACGCGGAGAACATCCGCAGCCGCTATCCGTACCGACTGATAAAGGTCAACTGGAGCGGACGCACGGGCGACCTGATGACGGCCACGCTGCGCATCATCGGAACGGACGACCTCGGCATCATCGCCAACATCACGAGCATCATCTCGAAAGAGCCGAACGTCATGCTGCGCAACATCTCGGTCGACAGCAATGACGGCCTGTTCAGGGGCTATCTCGTCGTCGGGGTGCAGGACAACCGTTCGCTTTCGACCCTGATACGCAAGATACGCACCGTGAAAGGGGTCAAGGATGTTGTCCGTTCGTGATGTCTACGGCGTCTGTCACCCCAGTCACCTCATCTGCTTTCCGAAATAGAATAAGTAGTTCTTAAAAATTAATGAGCATATAAAACTTACTTATCGCTTAG
>CAZUAK010000134.1:0-4614 GCA_964618395.1 uncultured Sangeribacter sp. | reverse complement strand
GGAGGGCCTTGAACATCGCGTGGGTGAAGAGGTGGAACATACCGGCCATGTAACCCAGACCGCTGTAGTGGACACCGGGGATGGGCTGGTCGTATGCCACACCGAGAGAAACCATCATGAATGCAATCTGAGAGATGGTGGAGAAGGCGAGCACGCGCTTGATGTCGATCTGGGTGCAGGCAACAACGGCCGCATAGAAGGCGGTGCAGGCACCGACAACGCAGATGAAGGTCATCGAGGCGTCAACGACACAGTAGACGGGGAACATGCGGGCAACCAGGTAAACGCCGGCAACGACCATGGTCGCTGCATGGATGAGGGCCGACACGGGAGTCGGGCCTTCCATTGCGTCGGGAAGCCAGATGTGGAGGGGCATCATCGCTGACTTACCCATACCGCCGACGAAGATGAGGACCATCGCCCAGGTCAGTACGGAAGCACCCATGAATGTAGCGCCGCCTGTAGAGGCAAGTACGCCCTCGGGGTTGTGGGTCATGTCGATGAAGTTGAACGTATCGGTATAGAACGACAGGATCAGGATACCGATAAGGAAGCCGAGGTCAGCGAAGCGGGTGACGATAAACGCCTTCTTCGAAGCCGACACCGCAGAGGGGAGCTTGTAGAAGAAACCGATGAGGAGGTAGGAGCTGACACCCACGAGCTCCCAGAAGATATACATCTGGAAAATGTTGGTGGCAACGACCAGGCCGAGCATCGAGAAGCTGAAGAGCGACAGGAAGGCGTAATAACGCTGGAAGCCCGGCTCGTGTTCCATATAACCCCATGAGTAGAGGTGAACCATGAATGAGATTGTGGTGATGACCACGAGCATCATGGCCGAGATGGGATCGAGCAGGAAGCCGATTTTCACCGCGAGCTGCTGGGTGAACTGCAGCCAGGTGACGTCAAAGATCGGAACTTGCTGACGGACGCCGTCAATCATGAACGGGGCGCCGTCACCTCCGGGGAAGAAATAGGTGAAAGCTACGATATAGGCCAGGGTCATCGTGGTGCCCATACCCAGGATACCGAGCACACCGGCCAGCTTGCGTGACATCTTCACGCCTCCGAGTCCCAGGATGAGGAACATGGAAATCGGAAGGGCCAGGATCAGAATAGGAAGAGTAATGCCCATATCTTAGTGTTTCATATTTTTGATTTCACTGATGTCGGTACCGTTGAAGTGGCGATAGACATTGATGATAATCGCAATTGCGAGCGCTGTCTCCGCCGCGGCGATGGCGATGGCGAACAGTGTGAACACCATTCCTTCCATGCTGCCGGGGAAAAGGTACCGGTTAAAGATCACGAAATTCAGATCGGCCGAGTTGAGCATCAGCTCGAGCGACACGAGGATAGCGATGATGTTGCGTCGCGTGATGAATCCATACACACCGCAGCAGAACATCAGCACACTCGGCACGAGATACCATAACATGCTTAAATCCATGATGAGATAGTTTTTTAAGTCAGGTCCGGGAGATGTCTGTCCGACTGGCGGACCGGTTCTCCTCTGATACCTTCATGTCGAATTAATGTTTACGGGCAATGGTTACGCCTCCGATGATACATGCCAGCAGGAGCACTGAGACAGCCTCGAAGGGAAGCAGATACTGGAACTTGCCCGAGCCGGTGAAGGCTTCGCCGATCATCTTCATCGTGATGGGCGTCGAGCCGTCAAGACAGCTGACCAGACTTGCGCCGTGGGGGAGGGGCATATAGAAAAGAGCGAACAGAAGCACTACGGCACCGGCGCAGGCCGAGATGATGCCGGCTGCCTTTCGGTGTGACTCCAGCGGCTTGCTCTTCTCGTCGGGATGGTGAGTCAGCAAGATGGCGAAGACGAAGAGCACCATGATACCACCGGCATAAACCGCGATCTGGACTGCTCCCAGGAACTGATAGCCGAGCTGAAAGTAGAAAACCGCAGTCGACAGCAGCGCGAAGAGCAGATAGGTGGCGGCCCGTAGAATCTTTCGTGTTCTGATAGCGAGCACTGACGATACGATCATCAGTATCGCTACCACGAAATAAAGAATAATGTTACCTACAGAGTCCATTATGTTAGATTACTTGTTTGCGTATTATTCGGTTTACTCGGCTTTGGGGGTGTTGCCGGCTTCGGCGGCACGTTTCTCAGCGAGTTTCTTGAGGCCGGCGGCCACTTTGGCGAACATCTCGGGATTGTCCTTCACCCTCTCGAGCGCGGCGCGTCCTTTCTCGTCAACCTCGAATCCGAGATTGGCAATCGGGTCACTTTCGGCGGGAGCGGCGGCTGCGGGTGCGTCAGCAGGCTTTGCGGCTGCATCGGCCGGAGCAGCGGGCTTCGGAGCAGCGGGAGCAGCGGGTTTCGGAGCCGCTGCGGGAGCTACCGGATCGGGAACTTCCGGTCGGTAGTTCAGCTTCATGATGAGTTTGTCGCGAGTGAAGACAGCCTGCTCGAAGTCGTTTGTGAACTCAAGGGCATCCTGCGGACAGGTAGTCACGCAGAGCATGCAGAACGTGCAGCTGCCGAGGTCATAAAGATAGGTGTCGAGCTTGCGTTTCTTCTTTCCGTCGGGCAGCTCAACCATCTTTGTGGTCAGCTGGATGGTCCCGTTCGGACAGTTTGTCTGACAGATTCCGCAACCGATGCACTTGTGGCGGCCCTCGGCGTCATACTTGAGGGTCAGCTCAGCCCTGAAACGGTCTGCGATCTGAAGGTTGGCACGGTTCTCCGGATACTGTTCGGTGATCTTGGGAGTCACAAACTCCTTGCCGGTCACCTGCATTCCCTGTACCAGAGACTTGAGGCCGTTTCCAACCGATGAAAAATATTCCTTGATACTACCCATAGTTGTATATCGTGTATTCTTATTTCCTTTCTTAAAGTCCTTTTGACGGTTCTGGCCCTGTTTATCTTTCGACCTGGCCGCCGAGGATGTCGAGCAGCTCCGTGGTGATGTTTTCCTGACGGAGCTTGTTGTACTCGAGGTTCAGGCTCTCCTGAAGTTTCTTGGCATTGTCGTTTGCGCTCTGCATGGCCATCACGCGGGCAGCCTGTTCGGAGGCGCGGTTCTCGATGGTTATCTCCTGCATCGTCGACAGGACGAACATCGGGAGCACCTCGTTGAAGATGCGGTTGGCGTTAGGCTCGAAGATGTAGAGCTTGTTGGCCTCGCTGTTGTCGGCCTGAGCAACGAGGTTCTTCTCGCTGACCGGGAAGAGGACGTCGTCGGCGAGCTTCTGGCGGCTGATGGAGAAGAACTGCATGTAGACCACTTCTACAAGGTCATACTTCTTGTCGATGAACCCCTGCTGGAGCTGAAGGGTGAAGTTGTTCACTTTCTGGCCCTCCATTTTGGAGTCCACGCCCGGGAAGGTGGTCACGGTGATGTTGCCTCCGGCAATCTTCGATACGGCCTTGACCATCTTCTTACCCACCGGGATGATTTCGAAGCGCAGGGCGTTTCCATACTTCTCGCGCAGTTCGTTTATCCGGACAAGGAGGGATTTGAAGATATTAAGGTTATAGGCTCCGCAGAGACCGTCATCGCTGCCGAAAACCACAAGGGCCACGCTTTCGACAGTCTCCCTGTCCTCGATGAGCGGAGAGGTGAAGGAGCAGCCTGCCTGCAGGATGTGGCCCATGATTGAGCGGATTTGGTTCTTGAAGGGGAGTAGTTGACGTAAGGCCAGCTCGTTTTTATGTACCTTGGCAGACGAGATCATTTTCATGGCGCCGGTGATCTTTTCACTCGAGGCCACGGAGCCGATACGCGTTTTCAGTTCCCTTAATGTTGCCATTTCGTTATTGTCGTTAGGCTAATTTATGATTGTTTGAATGAGAGAGGAAAGGGGAGTCAATGGGGTAGGAGAGGGGTGTTGAAGGGGAGTCGGCGGACGGTCACCGGCGTTTCGTGTCCGGGACCGTCCCGCCTGTTCCTTATTTCTTGTACTGTGATGCCACTTCGGCGGCACATTCCTTGATCTTGGCCTCAACGTCTGCGGTGAGCTGACCGGCCTTGATGGTGTCGAGGACTTCTTTCTGATACTTGGCTTTTACAAGCTGGAGGAAAGATTTCTCGAAGTCGTGGACCTTGTCGAGGGGCACGTTCTCAAGCAGGCCGTTCACGCCGCAGTAGATGACTGCCACCTGGTTCTCAACGGGCCAGGGCTGATACTGAGGCTGGATGAGGAGCTGCTGGTTCTTACGGCCGGTGTCGATGACCTTGGCGGTCACGGGGTCGATATCGCCGCCGAACTTGGTGAACGATTCGAGCTCACGATACTGGGCCTGGGCGATTTTCAGCGTACCGGCGACTTTCTTCATCGGCTTGATCTGAGCGTTACCGCCTACACGAGACACTGAGATACCTACGTTCACGGCCGGGCGGATACCCTGGTTGAAGAGCGAGGTCTCGAGGAAGATCTGACCGTCGGTGATTGAGATTACGTTGGTCGGGATGTAAGCCGAGACGTCACCTGCCTGGGTCTCGATGATGGGGAGCGCGGTGAGCGAGCCGCCACCCTTGACGATGGGCTTGAGTGCCTCGGGGAGGTCGTTCATCTTGGAGGCCACTTCCTGGTTGTCGATGATCTTCGCGGCGCGTTCGAGAAGACGCGAGTGGAGGT
>CAZUAK010000133.1:0-4896 GCA_964618395.1 uncultured Sangeribacter sp. | reverse complement strand
GAGGCAGTGATGCGGGTGTCGAGATGCCAGTTCCACTTGTCGAAAAAGGCGAAGAGACGGTCAAAGGCCTCGTCGGCAATGTCGAGTCCGGCATAATCGCGCTCAATCTGATGCTCGTCAAACATGCCGCCGTTTAGATACGGAATCAGTCCGTACTTATTGCGGAACTCCGAGTTTCTGACCGGGTCGTTGAGTCCGTCCTGAAAGAGCTGGCGGAGGAAATCAAGATAGAACGAGCGGAAGAAGGTCCCCTTCTGCTCGCCCGTCACATGCTTCTGGAAACGGCTGCGCAGATAGTTGTCTTCGCCGTTGAGGAAACCCTTCTTCTGGATGAAGTAGCAGAACATGAGGCGGTTGAGCATGACGGATGCGTACCACTGACGATCACGTTCGGATGTGGCAGTCCCCTCGATGCCCTTGATGAAAGAGACGAAGGCCTTGTGTTCTTTCTTGAAGGCGGTATAGAATTCCTTGGTGATTTTCTCGGAGTTGACGGCGAACGTTCCCTGCACACGGTCACGCACGTCTACGATAGTGGTGGTCTCGTTATAGCCAAATGCGAGATTATCTATCTTCTGATATATGAACTCGGCCTGGTCGGCAGAGGAATAATCGGTGGTGACGATGTCGCGTTTATCCACTTTCTTGACCGGGGCGAGCCACAGGTGACGGGTGCCTGTGCCGTTTTGCGTGAAGATGAGCAGGTACTCGTTTGCATACTGACGCAGTTTGATGTCGATGCGCCGGCATACGGAAGCGGTCGGGATGGCGTCTACGGAACAGGTCATTATCTGGAAGCCGTTGCGTTGTGCCACGATCTCTGGACGGTATTCCACACCGTCGACCTCTATGGGCGGCAGCGCCGTCGGTCCTGAGGGGTTGTTCCATCCCAGCTCGGTGATGAAAAGGGAGGCGAAGTCCCGGCGGTCCAGGTATCGGTTGAAGACAGAGCGGTTCATTCGTTTTCAAGTTTTAGACCCATTGAACAGATGATTTGGGGGTCGCGGTTGTCACGGAGTTCTTCGGGCGGGATGTTGCAGAGGGTTCCCGTTTTACGCATTTCGATGACGTAATCGACAATCTCGTCGGCAGATCGCCGTTGGTTCATCATGCGTCCGAGGGTGTGTTTGGTACTGGCCAGGAAGGGATACTGGAAAATATCGTCAATGGCGAGTTTGAGGTCGTCTCGCTGCTCCTGAGAGAAGAAGAGGTCATCCTGCTGATGGTTGGCGAGATAGTCGCTGAGTAGCGTGAAGATACGGTAGCGTGTTGAGAAACGGTTTCCGAGGGTTCCGCTCAGCGAACGGTTCTCCTGCTGAATGCGGTCTATGGCCTCCCCGACGAGTTCGAGGTGGTTGGCCAAGGGCTCGACGCCGGGGGTGTTGATGCTGCAGGCCATGGCGTTGAGGATACGTTTCTGTGAGGTGGAGATGGTCGAGCCGTCGGGGGCGAGCCATGTCAGGACATCAAAGTCATTGAAGGTCCGCGCGTAGGTTATGACCCCCGCCATCGCGGGACTGTCTGTGCGCTTGGTGGAGTAAACCTGGTTAGACAGGGCCGGGATTATCTGTGCCAGACGCGGATTGGCGTCGACGGCATTCTTCCATATCTGATAGGCCTGAGAGGAGAGGTCGACATCGTCACTGTCGTCATCGTCGAGCACTCCGCTCTTCTCGTTAAACATATCGCGGAGGTTCTGCTCGTTGCCCTCGAAGAAGATCTCATCGCTGCCCACGACGCGGGCATTCTCGTTGATGCGGTCGTTGAGACGGCCGCGGAGGTTGATGATTTCTTCGACACCGTCGGCAGGGAAGAAAGAATAGCAATAAATCTGTTCTGATTTCTGACCGATACGGTCCACACGCCCCGCACGCTGGATGAGGCGGATAATGGCCCAGGGGAGGTCGTAGTTGACTATGATGTGGCTGTCCTGCAGGTTCTGACCCTCAGAAAGCACATCGGTGGCGACGAGTATGCGGGTCTGTTCCGCTTCCGGAATGTCGGCCCCGTTGCTCGCGGGGGAGAACCGCTCCACGATGGCCGTCTGGTTCTTGGAACCGCCGGTCGCCACGTCAACGGCCTGCACACCCCGACGGCGCAGTTGGTCGGCTATATATTCCGCAGTGTCGGAGTACTGAGTGAACACGATGGCCTTCTCCGACGGGTGTGTTTTCTCGAGCAGCTCCTGAAGCTTGTTTAGCTTCTGGTCCGTGTCGGGGACCCAGTCGCCACACAGTTTGATCATGTCAATGATTTTCAGCATGTCGGCTTTCAGGTGCTGTTTCAACGTGCGCTTGAACAGGGCCGAGTCGATAAAGACGCAGTTGTTCTTCAGACGCAGTATCTCGTAGTAGTCCCGGCCATGGTCAAGATAGGCGGCATAGTCAGTGTTCACGCAGAGTTTGCCGCCACGGTCGCGCACAAGCGTTCTGGTGTCCCCTCCGTCTTCATCATCGTCGGTGAAACCGTCGAAGTTGGTATTGGCATCCCCTATGGGGAGCGGAAGCTTGTTGTCTATGGCATAGATGAACATCGCGTTGCGCAGCAGATGGCGGCAGAGGGTGAGCAGGAATGAGAAGCCACTCGAGTCGATGCGCTTGAAGAAAGTGGACATTGCGAAGCCCATCATTCGCTTTCCGGCACGCGAGAGGTTGTCTATGATACCTTTTTCGTATGGCTCGAGTTCGGAGTCGTGCTTCGTGTCATAGTAGTTGCTCAATCCATAACGGGGGAGTTTCAGTTCCTTCATGAGGTCCATCATCTCCTCTGAATAGAGTCGGGAATACTGATCACCCGGCACTATCGTGAACTTGTCGGCTTTGGGGATACGCTCGGGGAAGTAGTTTCGCGTCCCGTCGGGCATGGTCAGATAGCGGCGCCCGTTCTGTGGGTCCTCTTTCGCGTAGTTCTGTTTGATGAACGAGCGGGTGCGCCTGACGAGAAACAGCTTCATGAGCTCGTTCCAGTCGTCGACGTCGGCACTCTTCTTGAAGGCCGCCAGGGTCCTCATGGCGACGTCGGCGTGTAGGCGGGCAAATTCAAATTCGCCGCCGAGCCTCTGGATATAGTTCTCAGGGCGTATTCCGAGGTCCTGGTCTTCAAGAATGAAGAGTTCCAGCTGACTGGAGAGGTCGGAGAAATCCTTGTTATAAGGTGTGGCGGTCAGCAGCAGGACCTTGCAGTCCTGTTTCTCGATGAGTTGGCGAATGTTCTGATACCGCTTTCCGCCAGAGTTGCGCAGGTTGTGGCTCTCGTCGATGATTATCAAGCGGTAGTAGCGGGCGTTTTCGACATCGATGAGTTTCTGCATGGACTGGACGACAGCCTTGAGATCATATTTTTTTATATACTTCCGCCACATGTCCTGCAGGTTGGCGGGACAGATGATGAGGGTCGTCGCGCCGAGGGTGTCCTCGTATATCTTGGCGATGGCACAGGCGGTGATGGTCTTGCCGAGGCCCACCACGTCGCCTATCATGGCGCCGTTGCGCTTGTCGTTGTTGAGGTTCTTGGCCGCTATCTTGACGGCGTTTTGCTGAAAATCAAAGAGCTCGCGCTGAAACTCAGGCGAAAGTGAGAATTCGCGGATACCGTTGCGCGCATCCTGGCTGAGATGATAGGCGGTCTTAAGATAGATATAGTATGGCGGTATGTCCTTGACGCCGGCCCAGCTGTTGTCGATGATGTCAATGAGCTGGTCGGTTATGTCGATACACATGCGGTCGTTCCAGCGGTCGTCAAACCAGCCTGCGAGCTTGTCGACGTGGTCGCTGTCGGCAAAGTCGGCGTTCAGCTCGCCGTTTCCTGTCATGCCCGAATAAGTCAGGTTGCTGCTCCCCATTAGGGCAATCCGTTTGTTGTAGTTGTCGGGTTGGTGGGCGATATACAGTTTTGCGTGGAGGGGATAGCTGAGATAAAGCTTGACGCAGACTTTTCCGTCTTTCATCTGCTGGGAGAGGCGTCGGAGGGTGTTCTCATCCTCGAGAGTGGGGCGGCCGAGAAGCAGCTGGTTCTTGAAGTCTTCGGCAATCCGGCGCAGGCTCCGCTGGACATAGTCGGCGTCGGCGCGTGTAGGTTTACCTGAATACAGTGAGCGGATGAGCTCCTCATCGGGGCGGTGCATCCCGATCAAAAGGCGGCAATACCGTTTCATATCGACAAAGCGGTCTCGGGAGTCTTTCTCCTCGACCATGTCGCCAGGCAGGTTGTCGACCTGGTCCATAATGAGGTTCCATCCGCGAAGGTTGAAATAACCGACGCAGAAGTCAACCCGTTTCACACCGTTGTTGCCCACAATGTCATGCAGGCCGTCAGTGAAATGAACGTCTATATTGTCGTATATACGAGCCATTCTTATGAAGTTTCGCCGGCTCGAAGCGAATATGACCAATAGGTTTATAAAAGAAAAGTGCGGAGAGCCACACCATCGCTCATTCCGCTCTTCGAGGCCGACCAAAGCCCATCATAGTAGAACGAGCAATGGTAGAGGAACCCCGCGAAGTATGTATATGCACACCTTCCCACCCACAACCGGAGGTCGCAGGTGGGAAGTACATAGACGTACCCATGGGGCATCTACTATTGCTTCATCCTTGACTATGACTAATGAAAGTTGCGAAGTTTCTTAGAGCCAAGAAATAAAGCGCCGGTAAACGCCTTTCGTATGTAAAAACGAACCACCCAATGCCCGGTGTGAGTCCTCAGTCGAGGCACCATGCATCGCGGGGTTCGCCTGCAAAATTAATATTTTTTTCCGAAAGCCCAACGGTAATTCCCTATAGATATTTTTGGCTGCGGGTTCCAGCCGCAGCGTGACGGAGGATTTGGGCTCTCAGGCGCGCCGCTGGCGCGGTGAGGGTGGTGTGTCGGCGGAAACGGGTGAAAGACCTTATGGGC
>CAZUAK010000132.1:0-4931 GCA_964618395.1 uncultured Sangeribacter sp. | reverse complement strand
ATGTCGTAGGTTAGAATTTAAGGCCGGCGTTGCGGGCGGCGTCTGCGAGTGATTTCACACGACCGTGATAGAGATAGCCGTTACGGTCAAAAACTACTTCTTCGATACCCTTTTCACGGGCTTTGTTTGCGATGGCCTCGCCTACTTTAGCGGCGATTTCAGACTTGGTGCCACCTTCGATTCCTTTGGACGAAGCCGAAACCAGAGTCACGCCGGCCAGGTCGTCGATAACCTGAACGTAAATGGCCTTGTTAGAACGGAAGACACTCATGCGCGGACGCTGAGCAGTTCCGGAAATCTTTCCGCGGATGCGGGTTTTGATTTTATTTCTTCTTGCTATTTTGCTAATCATAACTTCCTTGGGATTATTTATTTAGCATTAGCCGACTTACCCGACTTACGACGGATGATTTCGCCGACGAACTTGATACCCTTGCCCTTGTAAGGTTCAGGCTTGCGAAGCGAGCGGATCTTGGCGCACACCTGGCCGAGGAGCTGCTTGTCGGCGCTTTCGAGCAGGATGAGCGGGTTTTTGTTACGTTCGCTCTTGGCTTCAACTTTGATTTCTTTGGGAAGCTTGATATAGATGGCGTGAGAGAAGCCGAGCGAGAGTTCGAGCACCTGGCCGGTGGCAGTGGCGCGATAACCTACACCCACGAGTTCCATCTCTTTCTTGTAACCTTCGGAGACGCCGACGATCATGTTGTGGATCAGGGCGCGGTAGAGGCCGTGCTGGGCGCGGTGTTCGCGCTCGTCGTCGGGACGGGTTACGATGATGTGGCCATCTTCTTCGACCACTTTGATATCAGGGTTGATCTCCTGCGAGAGTTCGCCTTTGGGACCCTTGACAGTCACGAGGTTGTCTTTCACCTCTACCTTTACACCGGCCGGGATGGCGATGGGGGCTTTACCAATTCTTGACATAGTGAATAGATTCCTCCTTTTTTAATATACGTAACACAATACTTCGCCGCCGATCTTACGGTCTTTGGCTTCCTTATTGGTCATCACGCCCTGAGAGGTCGAAAGGATGGCGATGCCGAGTCCGTTGAGGACGCGGGGCATGTCCTTGTAGCCGCAATACTGGCGCAGGCCGGGACGCGACACTCTGTGCAGGTCCTTGATGGCGTTGACTTTGTCAACGGGATCGTACTTGAGGGCGATCTTGATGCTACCCGAGGGGGTGTTGCCTTCCTCGAACTTGTAGTTGAGGATGTAACCCTGGTCGAAGAGGATCTTGGTGATCTCTTTCTTCATCTTTGAGGACGGAATCTCCACCACGCGGTGTCCGGCGCGGATGGCGTTTCGCAGTCTGGTCAAATAATCTGCTATTGGATCAGTCATTTTTGTGTTGTTAAATTGATCCGGATATACCGGACAATATTTAATACTCTCTGTAAAGGCTTCACTGTCAGCTCCTTTTATCAATCTATACGCACAAAACTGCATCAAACGCGACCTCCGTCACCCGAGCGGCCCACCCCATTGGACCCTCCGATTCCGGAAGCTGCCTTCTCAGCAGAGTTGCACCCTATACATATCAAATCGGGCGCAATGATCACTTTACGCCGCGAAATTAGCAAAAATCACCGACTTAGCAAAATTTTCGATACCTTTATTCTGATTTTTTATGATTTTTTTGGTTACGGCTTTCTCATCATCTCATTGTAGTGGCGGAAGTCTACGCCTACAAAGCCGCTCTCTTCGAGCGTGACCGGATGGTTGTGGTCGTTCAGGAACAGGGCGTTCGGCACTATATAGCCGTCATTGAGCACGGAGTGTTCCGTACCCTGGACCGGCGTTCGGACTCCGGCCATGTCGAGCAGCGTCTGAAAGACACTCACGCTGGTTGAGATCCTGCGCTTTACGTTTTTCATCAATGCCTTCCCGTATTCTGGTTCGGAGTTGAGGGCGACCGGCGAAAGCCAAACCATGAAGGGGACGTGCAGTTGATAGAACGTGGGGCACGGCGAGGAGTGGAGCAAGAGCCCGCGGCCGTCGTCATAGAGGTCTTCTCCGTGGTCAGCCATGTAGATCACGCCGGCGCGTATATCCCCACATTCACTGACCTGCTCAATGATGCCGTCGACAAGCGCATCCGTCAGCCGGACGGCATTATCGTATGCGTTGATAAGGAGGGCACGCGATTCTACCCGTATGTCCTTATAGTCGTCAGGCTTGAAATAGGCCATTTCTTCGGGATAGCGGTCACGGTAGCTGAAGTGCGAGCCGTAGCTGTGGACTACTATGAGCTGCTTCTTTCGGTTCTCATCCATTATCCCTTTGACGGCGGGGAGCAGTATGAGGTCGTTCTCTTTGGCACTGGGGTTTATATATGCCGTGGTATCGGCTTCTTCGCTGAAGAACTGGATATATGACCGGTTAGGGGTCTGACTTGAGAGATAGGCGGTAGAGAATCCGGCTTCCTTGAATGCGCTCAGGAGGCTCTTGACGACATAGATGGAGTCGCCGTATGTCGTGGCGTCAAGGTGCGAAAGCAGCATGGGCACGCTCTTGAAGGTCGTGTTCGACTCGCTCAGGGCTTTGGGGAAGGAGAAAAGGTTTTTACGTGCGCTCAGACGCGGTGTCGTGGGCCTGTTATATCCGTTTATCTGCCAGTGGTCGGCGCGCGAGGTCTCCCCTATGACAAGAACATAGAGTTCGCGGATGGAGTCGGGGTGAGTCGCGCGAGCGTTATATTTGAAATCTGTCTGACCGTTCTGCTTCCTGTCGGCTATGCGGTAACTCTGCTCGGCGGCGAGCGAGAGGTTGTATCCGGCGTTGACCGGATACAGGTCGTTCTTCACCCTGTATTTTCGGTCCATGACACCGGCTATGAAGACGCATACAATGCCGTATATCATCAGGGCGATTGAGACGCGGCGCGTATAGCGCCTGAACATGTCGGGGAGGTTAATCTTCTTGGCCCACATCCATATACCCGCTATGAGGGAAGGGAGATATAAGATGGCAACGAGGGCTATGATGGGGAAAATGCTCCCGAAGAGTTCTCCGGATTCATTGGGATTCGAGGTCGTCAGGTTGAGGAACATGTCGACGGCTATGACGGAGCGACCGTATATTCCGAGCAGTACGACCTGGCTGATGGAGAGCAGCACAATCGGCAGAAAGATCCAGATTGAGCGCCCTATATTTTTGGAGAGGGTCATGAGGAAAGCATAGACGCCGAGGGGGAGAACGATGTTTGCGGTCAGGGCGAAGAAGCCCATTTTCTCCGTGATGCTCAACAGGATGTTAGGCAAAAGGAGAAGGACAAGGAAGAGACAGAAACCGGCTTCGGGTCCTGTCAGCGTTCTGAATATCTGTTTGGCGGATACTTTCTTCATCAATAATTGAAAAAGGAGGTGTTAGGTGTTAGGTGTTCGGTGAAGTATCTGTATGTATGTCACCGTCAGAATGTAGGGTCGCGGCCAGCCGCGACCGCCTATGAGTGAATACCTTCAACAGTAGGCATTTAGACAGTAGAATGAAGTCACCCCGCTTCCTATGCGCGGGAGCGGGGTGAGATGTGTAGTTGCACAGTTAAACCTAATGCAAAAAGAATGTTGGAGAATTACCAACTTGCTTTTTTTACACCGGGGATAAGACCGTTAGAAGCCATCTCGCGGAACTGGATACGGGAGATGCCGAACTGGCGCATGAAGCCTTTCGGACGGCCTGTGATGGAGCAGCGGTTGTGAAGGCGAACTTTAGAAGCGTTCTTGGGGAGCTTCTGGAGTTTGGCGAGCGCTTCGTAGTCGATGTTGCCGTTTTCATCGGCGAGAGCGGCCTTTTTGAGGGCTGCTTTCTTCTCGGCATACTTGGCTACCATGCGCTGACGCTTCACCTCACGCGCTTTCATTGATTCTTTTGCCATATTGTGTGCGGATAAAAAATTCTTGATTGAAGATGATTAGTTCTCTTTCTTGAAGGGGAGGCCGAACTTCTTGAGCAGTGCGAGTCCTTCCTCGTCAGTGTCGGCAGAAGTCACGAAAGTGATGTTCATACCCTTGATGTTGGGCACGCTGTCGATGTTGATTTCGGGGAAGATGATCTGCTCGGTGATGCCGAGGGTGTAGTTACCGCGGCCGTCGAGCTTGGAGTTGATGCCCTTGAAGTCACGGATTCGGGGAAGTGCCACGCGAACGAGACGCTCCAGGAATTCGTACATTTTCTCACGACGCAGAGTCACCATGGCGCCGATGGGCATTTTCTTACGCAGCTTGAAGCTGGCGATGTCCTTCTTTGAGACGGTAGGAACGGCTTTCTGGCCGGTGATGGCGGTGAGCTCGTTGATAGCTGTCTCGATGAGTTTTTTATCCTGAGTAGCAGCTCCGAGGCCCTGGTTGATGACGATCTTCTCGAGGCGGGGGACCTGCAT
Source organism: uncultured Sangeribacter sp. (assembly GCA_964618395.1). Lineage (GTDB taxonomy): Bacteria > Bacteroidota > Bacteroidia > Bacteroidales > Muribaculaceae > Lepagella. The sequence continues at coordinate 550 of CAZUAK010000132.1, read as the reverse complement.
GGGGGTAGTGTATTTGAACTCTTCGGTGAGTTCGGGAACGATGCGTTCCTTATAGTCTTTTGCGAGTGTAGTGCTGCTCATTACTTAATCTCCTCTCCTGATTTTTTTGAATAACGAACCAGTTTACCGGCCTCATTGAGACGGCGACCAATACGAGTGGGTTTGCCGGTCTTGGGGTCGAGAACGTTGAGGTTGGAGATGGCGATGGGAGCCTCCACTTCAACAATACCACCCTGGGGATATTTGGCGTTGGGTTTGGTGCTTTTCTTGACGATGTTGAGACCCTCGACTACAGCGCGGCCCTTCTTGGGGAGCACTTCGAGGACGCGACCGGTCTTACCTTTGTCGTCACCGGCGATGGCAGCGACCATATCACCCTTCTTGATGTGAAATTTAGCCATTTTTTCTACGGTTTAGAGCACTTCGGGTGCCAGTGAAACGATTTTCATGTTAGTGTTACGCAGTTCACGGGCAACGGGGCCGAAGATACGGGTTCCGCGGAGCTCGCCGGCGTTGTTGAGGAGCACGCAGGCGTTGTCGTCAAAGCGGA
>CAZUAK010000131.1:0-5014 GCA_964618395.1 uncultured Sangeribacter sp. | reverse complement strand
GAATCCTTCAGTTAACATAACACAGGCATCCTTCAGTTAACATCCTTCAGTTAATATAAAACAGGGTCGCGGCAGTCCGCGACCCTATTTTATACCCCTATGCCTTGATAGCACCTGATGAATTTTAAGACCCCATTTCAAAAAAATGGCGGTCTAAACGTGCTTGGAAGGTCAGTCCTCGTCGTCATCCTCCCAGTCGAGGAAGAACTCGTCGGCCGTGAAGCTGTCTTCCTTGAACCGCGAGAGGTCACGCTGGTCGCGTTTTGTCGGGCGCCCGAGGCCCTTGCGGCGGTCAACGAACCCTGAGATGCGGGCCATCTCCAGGATGTCATACTGTGACTTGGGGGTGATGTTTTCGAGATAGTTCTCCACGAGTTTCGCCCCCAGTCGGTTCTGGGTCACCTCCTTCACCCGGAAGGTATAGGTGATGGGCGGTTTCTTCACCTCGATTACGTCTCCCGGCTTGACCGTGCGCGACGGCTTGACCGCGACGCCACCCATTATCACGCGCCCCTTCTTGCAGGCCTCTGTCGAAATTGTGCGCGTCTTGAACACACGCATGGCCCACAGCCACTTGTCAACCCTGACCTCGCTCATTTCGTATCCTTTTTGAGGACGAGGACTCGTTCGCCGCCCGGGTTGAAGAAATAGACAGTGTCTGCTGAAATCATACGCGCCGAAGAGGTGTCTTCAAGTGAGACTATGAGCTGCATCTCATCATCGGGATTCTTACAGGCGACCTTGGTGGTCCGTACGGCCGAGATTGAGATGGAGTTGGGTGCCTCCATGTCGGTTTCGAACTTGCCGTTGAGGATATTGCACCCCGTGTTTCCGTGCAGATGCTGTTCATCGACGTCAAAGACCAGCTTCATCTTTGGATCATTTATTTCCTTCTCGCCGATATAGACCACGCTCCACGTTCCGTTGAGGAAGTCGAAATTCTGATGAAGCAGTGTCATGACCGGAGACTCCTGTTCGTTATAGAACGTCACGCTGTATTCATACTCGCCAGGTTCCCACGTATAGCGGCGTGCGGCGTCAAGGGCGTGGTTTATTTCATAATCGGTGATACCCTCCTTGGCGCACGCCATCATGGTCGAGATGAGACCCGTGAAGCGGACAGTAGAGTCCGCGGGGTTGAAGTTATAGTTGGCGTTGATGATGTTGCAGCCGTTGTTGCCGTAGACTCGTTTCTCCTCGGGCGAGAACCTGAGATAGGGCGCGGTCTCGCCGACGGCCGCTTTCCCGTTTACATCCACAATAGCCCAGTCTCCGGCGAGGATTCCGCGGGCGATATCCTGTGAGGTATAGAGCGGCAGCTTCTTCGCTTCGGCCACGGCCTCGCGGTCAAGGGGCAGTACCGCCTCCTTTTCAACCTTCTTGCCGAAAAGGCCTCCCATCGAAGAACAGGAGACCATAGGCAACAGCAGGAGCACGGCCGCCCCTGCCATCATTATATTCTTTTTCATTAATTTTCTCAATACGATTTGATTGGTTTTTGTTTTCACGGATCAGTCACCCCAGTGTCTGCGGAGCGGGAACTTTGTCGGGCGCAGCAGCAGACGCAGCGAGGTCGAGTAGGTGAAGTAGTTCCAGATCCAGTTCAGCATAACGTTGAGCTTGTTGCGCATGCCCAAGATCGAGAGCAGGTGAATGGCCATCCACATCCACCAGGCGATAAAGCCCGAGAATGTCATCTTCTTGATGTCGGCCACCGCGCGGTTCTTACCCACAGTCGCCATGGAGCCTTTGTCCCAGTATTTGAACTTCGAGTTCCACTGGCCGCTGTTCATGTTCTTGGCGAGGTTGCGTGCCTGCTGGATTGCGGGCTGGGCCATCTGCGGGTGTCCCTTGGGATATTCGGGCGTAATCATCAAGGCGATGTCGCCGATGGCCATGACGTCTTGCTCGTGGCCTTTGACTCGGTTGTACTCGTCGACGATGATTCTCTTGCCGGGTCCGACAAGCTCAGCGGGCAATCCCGGCATCGGCTCACCCATAACGCCGGCGGTCCAGATGACAGTCTCCCAGTACTCCTGGTGGCCGTCTCCGAAGGTGACCTGTTTGTTGTCATACGACTTCATGAGGGTGTTGAGCCGCACGTCGACCATGAGGTCCTTCAGATACTGTAGGGCCTTGGCCGAGGACTTCTCATCCATGGCTCCCAACAGACGCGGAGCGCCCTCGACGAGGGTGATGGTCACGTCCTCCTGTTTCAGCTCCGGATATTCGCGCGGGATGATGTCGCGCTTCATCTCGCCGATTGCGCCGGCTATCTCCACTCCTGACGGGCCGCCGCCGACCACGAGGAAGCTCAGCAGCTCGCGCCTGCGCTTCGGGTCCTTCTCGAGTGCACCGCGTTCCAGACGGTCAAGGATCTCATCGCGCGTGTGCATCGCCTCGGCCGCGGTCTTGATGCCGAAGACGGTCTCCGAAAGATTCTGGATGCCGAAATAGTTGTTTGTCGTTCCGGCGGCTATGACCAGGCGGTCGTACGGGATGGTCTCGTATGACGACGTGACTGTCTTGGCCTCCAGGTCTATGTTCTTCACATGGCCCATGTGATAGGTCACGTTCCTGAGTTTCTTGAACTCCCGGCGGAAGGGGAATGATATGTTGGAGGTGTCGAGGCCCGACGAAGCTATCTGATAGAAGAGGGGAGGGAACGAGTGGAAATTGTTCCGGTCAAGTACCATCACTTCAAAACGGTCCTTGTCAAGTTTCTTTGCGAGGTTCAATCCGGCGAAACCGCCTCCGATTATGAGTATGCGCTCTTTTTGCTGTGTGTCTGACATGATATTTCTCGATTATGAAGAGAATTTGCGGAACCTGTCACAGTCACCTTTTTGAGACGCTGTAAGCAAGTTCCCTTTTTATATGTTAAAACACAACTGACGAAATTCGGTTCACTGTCATTTAAGCTATTCTTGTCTAACGTGTCACTGCATTCGTTTCAGAAGGTTGTAGCTTTCGACGACACCTAACTCACCGGCCTTTGAAAGGTCTGCGAACGCCCCTTTCTTGTCTCCTGCCTGCAGGAGGGTGAGTCCCCTGTTATAGAGGGCTTCGCCAAACGTGGGATCGAGTGCCACGGCAGTGTCGAAACAACGGCGTGCCGCCTCGTAGTCACATAGGGTATAGAGGATGACGCCCTTGTTGAACCAGGCGTATACCAGCCTCGGGTTGAGGTCTAAGGCGCGGTCATAGTCCTTGAGAGCCTCGTTGGTGTCCATGATTGCGGCGCGTCCGGAGAGCATTGCGTCTTCCGAACCTTTGGGGGCCTCTTGCGAGCGTGCAAAGCGTGCGGCCCCCCTGGTCATCAGCGCCGGGGTGAAGTCTGGGGTCTCCTTGAGGGCGAGGTCAAGGTTGGCGATAGCGCTGTCGTAGTCTTTGAGCAGGTAGCGCACGATCCCCAGCCCGAGACGCCGGGCGGGCGAGTCGTCACCGGCCTCGATGGCCTTGCCAAGCCGGTCCGCGATGACACTCAGCCGGTTGAACTCGCTCTCACCGATGCTCCCCTTGGCCTTTTGAGGCGACAGGTATATCTTGTTTTCAAGATAACCGGCTGTGTTGAAGTCGTCCAGCTCGCGGAAGTAGTTAGACTGCTGGCGGAGCATATTCTCCGGCACGATGAAAGTGAGCACGTAAATTGAGGCCGGGCGTATGTTGACAGTGCGGTCCTGAACGCGTCCCTTGATTCGGTCGTTGAAGGCCATGGGCGTCGATTCGGTTGCCCCGCCGACTGTGACGAGTTGGTTGAATCGAGTCATAACCTCCTCTTCGCTTTCGTCAGCGTTCTCCGGAGAGTGGCCGTTGCGGTTGGTCTCGCCCGAGGCGATCGCCGGCAGGTCGAGAGGGTGGCCGGTCGGGTCCTTGACATAACGTCTGACGAGCTCGTCAGCCTTGGCGACATTGCGCATCGCCGCGTCGAGATGGCCCGAGAGGCGCTGCGCTTCCGCCATGGCATAATAGACAAGGTGGAACTTGGGATAACGCGCCGCTACCCCCTTGAAATCCTTAATGGCGTCGGCATACTTTCCTGATTCGAGATAAACCAATCCCCGGTTGAAGAGGGCGTGGAAGTTGAGTGGTTCGAGCGCGAGCAGTTCCGAGAAGTCTTTGGCGGCGTTCTGCAGGTCCTTGACTTCATAGCGCAGCAGCGCTCGGTTGAAGAGCGCCGGGATATATTTCGGGTCTATGCGGAGGGCGTAATTATAGTCGGACAAGGCGCCGAGATAGTTGTCCTCGTTATATCTGAGATATGCTCGGTTGATGTACAGGGAGGGGTCGTCCGGATGAATGAGGATGGCCTCGTCCATATCTTTTTCGGCCTCGCCCCACTCCCGTCTGTCAGCATTAACAGCGGCACGCATCAGTCGGGCGTTGAACAGGGTCCGGTTGAGCTGTAGCGCATGGTCAAGGTCGGCGAGTGCTCCGACGGTGTCACCCTCAAGCACCTTCAACCGGGCCCTGGCGCCGTATCCCTCGTCAAAGCGGGGATATTGTCGAAGAAGCGAGTTGAACGTCTCGTTCGCTGCAGAGTCCCGGCGCAGTTCGGTCTGAGCAATGGCCTTGTAGAAAAGAAAGTATCTGTCAGTGGGGTTATACTCCAGACCTTTATCGTAGTCGGTGATGGCGAGCGAGTCACGGCCCAGTTGCTGACGCGCGAATCCCCGGACCTTGTATGCCTCCGGCTTGAACGGGTTGCGTTCGAGTGCCTGGGTGCAATCAGCCTCAGCGCCGGCATAATCGTCGAGCTGCAGTTTGGCGATTCCGCGGAGGTAGTAAGGGTCTGCGAGATAAGGCTTTGCCTTGATGGCCTGGTTGAAATACTGGATGGCCAGCATGTAATCCTCCATCGACAGCACATTACGTCCGATATTGATGACCTGCTCGGCATTGACCTGACCGTAGGCGGCCGGCGCAAGAGAGCTCAAGGCGAAGCAACAGGCAAATTTCAGGAGGGTACACTTTTTCATGAAGTGCAAAATTAAGAAAAAATCTCGAACTCCAC
>CAZUAK010000130.1:0-5026 GCA_964618395.1 uncultured Sangeribacter sp. | reverse complement strand
CCCCATTCTTTAGAAACGATGTGAAGTTGTTTGGACAACTTCTTTGCGGTCTCGGTTATTTTCCGTAAATTTGAATCGGTTTTCGAAGCCGCGCCGCGGATGGTCCACCGGACACTCCCCCGGCAGAGCGGCCGCGAACCGCACCTGACAAATGAAACGAATAGGAAAACTATACTTCAGATACGGCACGATGGGCTCGGCCAAGACCGCCCTGCTGCTGACTACGGCCTACAATTTTGAGGAACGCGGAATGGGCTATCTCTGCATGAAGCCCGTCATAGACACGCGCGACAGGAAAAACGTCATCCGCTCGCGTATCGGAATCGAGCGCGAGTGCGCCTGGATTTATCCCGACACAGACCTCTTCCGCCTCGTGTGCGAGATAATGACCTCCTCGGCCGAGCCGAAACCGGAATGGATACTTGTCGACGAGGCCCAGTTCCTCACGGCCCGTCAGGTCGACGAACTCGCACGTGTGGTCGACGAACTCTCGGTCAACGTTATCTGCTACGGCCTGCGCACGGACTTCAAGACGAACCTTTTCGAGGGCTCGCGACGCCTCTTCGAGATTGCGGACACGATAGACGAAATCAAGTCTACCTGCAACTGCGGACGCAAGACGATTGTCAACGCCCGCATCGACTCAAACGGTGAGATACTGACCGAGGGCGAGCAGGTGGAAATAGGCGGCAACGACAAGTATATAGCCGTCTGCCGCAACTGCTGGCGTCATCGCCGCATCGAGCAGATCACACGCCACGCCCTCCCGCTCGAGTTCGAAGACGAGTAGGGTAAAGGGAAGCCCAATCCTGACCCCTCCTGATTTCTCCTGATTTCTCCTGATCCCTCCTGATTTAGCGGTCGCGGCAGGCCGCGACCCTACCATCCCTCCAAAAACTAAAACCCAACATAATATGCTCTCCAAAGAAACAAGAGACCAAATAATCGCCCTCATGAACCGTGAGGTCGTCCCCGCCATCGGCTGTACCGAGCCGGTTGCCGTCGCTCTCTGTGTGGCCAAGGCCACCGAAACGCTCGGGAAGATGCCCGAGGAAATCAACCTCGCCCTGAGCGGAAACATCATCAAGAACGCCATGGGCGTCGGCATCCCCGGCACCGGAATGATCGGCCTCCCCATCGCCGTGGCCCTCGGCGCACTGGTCGGCAAGTCAGAATACGGTCTCGAAGTCCTCAAGGATGTCAATGACGAGGCCGTAGAGAAAGGGCGCAAGTTCATCGACGAGGGTCGCATAAACGTCACCTGCGCGAAAGACGCCCCCTCTAACCTGCACATCGACGTGACCGTGACCTCAGGCGTCAACACGGCCCGCGCGGTCATCTCACGTGCTCATCAGAACTTTGTCCGCATAGCCAAGGACGGTGAGGACATCTTCGTCGAGCAGCCCGTGGAGGAGTCCTCGGCCGCTGCCGACACAAACAAGGACATTTCGCTCACCGAGGCGATGGTCTATGAATTTGCCATGGAGACGCCCCTGGACGAATTGCGCTTCATCCTCGAAGCCAAGAAACTGAACGAGGCGGCCGCGGAACACGCGATGAACGGCGACTTCGGCCACGACCTCGGCCGCACAATCAAGGCCAACGGTCTGAAATACTTCGGCGACACGCCGCTGACCCACGCCATCTCGCTTACCTCCGCAGCGTGTGACGCACGCATGGGGGGTGCGCCGGTGCCGGTAATGTCCAACTCCGGCAGCGGCAACCAGGGCATCACCGCGACCATGCCCGTCGTGAGCTACGCGAAAGACATTGACGCCACCGAGGAACAACTCATCCGTGCCCTGACGCTCTCGCATCTCACAAGCATCTATATCAAGCAGAGCCTCGGCCGCCTGTCGGCCCTCTGCGGTTGCGTCGTCGCCTCGACCGGAGCGGCGAGCGGTATCTGTTACCTCATGGGTGGCGACTACGAGCAGATATGTGCCACAATCAAGAACATGGTCGCCAACCTCACCGGTATGATTTGTGACGGCGCGAAGCCTTCGTGTGCCATGAAGATTTCGTCGGGCGTGTCGACTGCCATGATTTCGGCGATGCTGGCCATGAGCGGAAAGTGCGTGACCAGTGCGGAGGGTATCGTGAGCGATGACGTGGACCAGACCATCCACAACCTGACCTCCATCGGACGCGACGCGATGACCGTCACCGACCAGCTCGTGCTCGAAATCATGACTTGCAAGTGACCGTGAACCCCTTTTAGTGACTGAAAAAGTCTGTAAGTGAACATAAAAGTAGGTATACCGACTGACGGCACACCGGAAATAGAAGAGACTGATGCGGGTATTCTCCTGAAGAATATGCGCATCGGTCTCGGCTTTCATTGGGAGCGCACAATCTCCGCGCTGCTCCCCGGCTCGGTGTCGGTCAACGACGACCCCCTCTTCCGCCTTGTCAACGAGGTGCCGCTTGAGACCTATCTGGAGTGTGTGGTCGGCAGCGAGATGAACCCCGCCTCGCCGGCGGACTTCCTGAAGACTCACGCGGTCATTTCTCGCAGCTGGGCAGTAGGGAAAATCCTCGGATGCCACGACCATTCGGACGCGGGCAAGGTGAGTCGCGGGGACCTTATACTCACATGGGAGGATACCTGCGATCACCGGGGCTTTCACGTATGCTCCGACGACCACTGCCAACGCTATCAGGGCCTTCAGCCTATACCCGACAGTGTCCGCGACGCCATCCGCGATACGGCCGGCGAGGTCCTAATCTCGCCGGCGGGGCGCCTCGTGGACGCACGATTCTCAAAATGCTGCGGCGGGAGGACCGAGGTCTTTTCGACCTGCTGGCAGGATAGGGAGGAGGATTGTCTGGAAAGTGTGGATGACCCGTGGTGTGACCTCTCCGCGCTCGCACCGGAGGACCGGCGTCACGTACTCGGCAGTGTGCTGAAGGACTATGACCTCGCCAACGGAGGCGGCTACGCATGGGACGCGGAGGTGACCGCAGCCGAGGTGCGTGAGAACCTCCGCATCCGTTTCGGAATCGACCTCGGCGACATCCGGGACCTTGAAATAGTACACAGAGGCCCTTCCGGCAGGGCTGACCGCATGCTCATCACAGGCACCCTGAGCAGCATCGAGGTCGGCAAGGAGCTGACCATTCGCCGACTGTTGGCTGCCGACTGTCTCTACTCCTCTAACTTTGTCATCACGAAATCGGAGACCCCCGACGGCCCCCGCTTCCGTCTTGAGGGCCGTGGCTGGGGCCACGGCGTAGGTCTCTGTCAGATAGGTGCCGCGCGCATGGCGCTCGCCGGCCATCCCTACCGCCGCATCCTCGCCCACTACTATCCCCGCGCCACCGTCCTACCGCTCCCTGAGAAAACCATGTAGCACCTCCTTCCAGCCTGTCCGACCGTGAAGATAATGTAACACTGCCTTCCAGACTATCCAGCTCAAGGGCTTTTGGTTCGGTGAATCCTCGTCGAGCTAGAGCTTTCACAAGGAAAGGCTCTTTGTGTTATACGTTATTCTCTAATTCTTCCACAGTTGGCAAAGTCCCTTTGAAATCAGCTGGGAACAATTTTGCTAATTCATACTCTGAAATCCCTATCGGCTCGTTTATGGCTTCTAAAGCATATTTTGCTAATACATTATCTTTTGTCTTACATATCAGTATACCAATCGTAGGATTATCGGTTTCTGCCCTTAACTCGTGATTGACAGCGGCAACATATGTGCCGAGTTGTCCCAGACTGCTTGCTTCAAATTTTCGCGTTTTCAATTCAACCACTACATAACAGTGGAGTTTAGTATTATAGAACAACATATCTAAAAACTGCTCTGTGCTACCGACCTTTATGCGATACTCGCGTCCCATATAAGCAAAACCGCTTCCTAATTCAAGTAGAAATTTTGCAATATTATTCTCTAATGCATCTTTTAACTCCTTTTCTCGATAATTCTCAGATATGCTGACAAAATCAAATGTATAAGGGTCTTTTGTTATCTCTTGTGCTAACTCACTATGGGGTAGTGGTAAAGCTCTTTGAAAATTTGTAATTGCATGTGCCTGACGCTCGTATAGGTCTGTGTCGACAAAATTTTCGAGCATCCCTCGCGACCAGTTGTTCTCTACGGTTTTATGGACAAAAAATAGAGCCTTGTGATAGTTATTCTGATACTTGTCCATGATAACTTTATGATGGCCCCAGGGTATCATAAAAATTTCTTCCCCAACTTGGGGAACTGTTTGTCTGTCTTTTGAAGCCAATTCTTCCCCAAGTTGAGGAAGAATTATATCTACCTTAGGATAAAGTAGATAAAACCTCTGCATGTAGCGCAAATTTGTGACAGAGAAACTCTTTATTCCGGGTATCAATACTCTTAAATCATGGCTAAGGGTTTCAAAGAATCTGTCGCCCCACTGATAATGCGATTTCTTCTCTGTTATTTCTCGTCCTAAATTCCAATAGAATTTAAGCATTTCAGAATTAACAGAGGTAGCGGCCTTTATTTGGTTGCGGTGGAACTGCTCACTTATTCCTATAATCCATTCGGTATAGGATTTATCTATATTGAGAAGTGTATTCATATCAGTGCCTTATTGAAGTTGCAAAGTTAAGAATTTTTTCTGAATTATTTCTGTGAAACCCTTGTTGTGACCTATTTTGGATGGACTTAAAACTTGAATGGGAATCATCCGGATTTTTGTGTTAAAATATGTAACGTTAATAGAGGCAAAAGTCAAGTATAAGTTAAATAATGTTAAAAGAGGGGGGGGGTAGATAGATGCTTTTCCATGCAGATTTTTTGCATTACCTTTACGACCGGAATCAATTCGCTATGTGATTCCAATCGATAATCCGCGGTAGTAAATAAAGCGGAAATCGGAATCATAATACCAATCCCTAACATGGACGACCAACACATGATATTGGGAAAGGATAACTGCAATGTCATTTCAAAAACTGAATGAGATGGTAAAGAAAAAGAAAAGATTACGGCTATGCTCCGCTGGAATTTAAGAGCCCTCTAATTACCAAGACCGACATTGAAGATGCCGC
>CAZUAK010000129.1:2784-5041 GCA_964618395.1 uncultured Sangeribacter sp. | reverse complement strand
CCGCTCTTCTCGGAGGCCATGATGAGGCCCCATGCGGTGGCGGTGTTGCCGTTGACGTCGGTGTAGAGGCCGGGCTGGACGGCTTCGGTCTCGATGCGGTATGTCGGCATCGAGGAGTGGGTGTTGTGGCCGTAGTCCCAGCCGGCGCGGATAACCTTTGCGTTGGCTTCATAAACGGCCGGTTTCTTGGCGAACTTGGCCTGGAGCTTGCGCAGGACAGACTCCACGGGGCGGTCGAAGAGCCAGCAGATGAGGCCGAGGGCCAGCATGTTCTTGCACTTCAGGACAGCCTTGGGGTCCATGCCCGAGTCGGCCAACGTATCCTTCAGGAGGTTGGTCATCGGGACGAGCATGATATTCTTGGGGTCGATGCCGAGTTCCTTGACGGGGTCGTCGGTTTCGAACTGAGCTTTCTTGAGGTCGGCGGGGCGGAAGGTGTCGACGTCACAGATGATGATGCCGCCCGGTTTGAGGTAACGGAGGTTGGTCTTGAGGGCGGCCGGGTTCATCGCTACGAGAACGTCGGCTTCGTCACCCGGGGTGTGGACCCCCTTGCCGATGTGGACTTGGAAGCCGGATACTCCGCTGAGTGAGCCTTGCGGGGCGCGGATTTCAGCGGGATAGTCGGGGAAGGTCGAGATTTCATTGCCTTCGCCGGCCGAGACGTTGGAGAAGATGTTACCGGCCAGCTGCATACCGTCGCCGCTGTCTCCGGAAAATCGCACCACTACCCGGTCTAATGTTTTCACATTGGTTGATTGAAGCATGATGTTTTTAAGGTTAGGTCTATTCTTTATTTCCCGGGGGTCTCCGGGCGTGTCCCGCGCGGGCGGGACGCTTCATTGTGCAAAATTAATACAACGTTCGGTCTTACCAAAACTTAAAAATGTATTATATAACATATTTATCGAACACCAAACGGTAAAAACAGGGGTCTCAGACCCCTGTTTTCGTCAAAACCAGGGTCCGCGATGCCGTTTTTTCATCAAAACGGGGCGCGGGGCCCTGTTTTTTCATAAAACGGTGTCTCAGCGGACAAGAACCTTGGTGGCCTTCGTGCCCTTCACGCGGATGTAGAGGCCTGGGGCGAGTTCCTGACCGGTGACTTCGCGGCCGTTGATGTCGAAGATGCGCTCGGCGGCGTCCGCACCGGTGCCGGCTTCATCCACGCCCGTGGGCTCGTTGAGGCGGAAGGGGATGTTCTTCTTCGCTCCCCAGATATGGTCGGCCAGCTCGGGATAGTCCACGAAGGGGTTGCGGTTTCCCTGAATCTGCTGTATCTTCTCGTTGCGGGTCGTCTCCTTCTCGCTGACGGGGTCGCTGTCGCTCCAGCGTATCATCATGTTGTAGGCCCAGGGCTGGAGCACGGCCTTGCCGCCCGAGACGGTATACATCCACGCGGTCTTGGAGGCCCAGGAGATGTTGTCGTAGACGGTGAACATGTACATGAAGACGCGGGCGAAGTCACCTTTGTATTCGTCACAGGGTTCGTAGACATAAGTGGCGCCGCCACCCTGGCCCGAGACGGCCTTGCCGTATGAGGTCTCGCCGTTTGACCACTTCGGCGAGCCGCTGATCTCACCGAGCGGATAGTTGGCCTTGCGGTTGTTGGCGTCGGCGTCCGAGGGGTTGAGGTGCATGAGGTCCTTGTAGGCGTCGTTCTTGGTCTTTCCCCACCAGGAGTTGGCCACGGAGTGCTCGATGTTCATCCCGCTCGCCGCGCCGGTGACGGGATAGGAGACGCGCACCATGTTGGGCGAGTACATGTCCCACCAGTAATCGACACCGTTGACGGTGCGGACATCCATCTCGGCGAAGGCCTTCCATGTAGCGGTGCCGTAGTCGATGACGTCGTGGTCCTTGACTGCGTTCTTGACGGCGCGCTGGAGCGATTCGCCACAGAGTCCGTCAAGTTTGTCATAGTATCCCTGAGGGGGATTGGCAAAGGCTGTGCCGAGAAGGCTCCCGGCGGCTGCGATAGAGAGTATAAGTCGTTTCATGAATCTTGGGTTATAGGTAAGTAACTCTTAAAAATAAAAATAAATATAAAGTATTTCTAATTTTTAAGTAGTTCTTAAAAATTAATTGACAATAAGTGGTCTTTAGGAAAGACTCATTCAGAATACAAAGTTACAAAATTCGTTCCAAACCTTTTTGAGGTATGGAACGAAAAAACGGTTGTGCCGAAAAAATCCGACACAACCGTTTGATTGTTTTTAGGTTTCTATAAACTCAGGACCCGTCTTTTTCAGTAACG
>CAZUAK010000129.1:0-2684 GCA_964618395.1 uncultured Sangeribacter sp. | reverse complement strand
GTCTTATTTTGCGAGTTTGGCCTTGATGGCAGCCGTCTCGGCCTCATATCCGGGCTTTTCGAGAAGCGCGAACATGTTCTTCTTGTAGGCCTCGACGCCGGGCTGGTTGAAGGGGTTGACGCCGAGCATGTATCCGGAGATGCCGCAGGCCTTCTCGAAGAAGTAGATCATCTGTCCGAGGGTGTACTCGTCGAGGGCGTGAACTTCGAGACGGATGTTGGGGACACCGCCGTCGACGTGGGCGACGAGGGTTCCGAGCTCTGCCATCTTGTTGACCTCATCGACACGCTTGCCGGCGAGGTAGTTGATGCCGTCGAGGTTCTGTGCATCTTCGGGGATGCGTTTCGTGATGGCCGGTTCCTTGACGGAGATGACGGTCTCGAAGATGGTGCGTTCGCCGTCCTGGATCCACTGGCCCATTGAGTGGAGGTCAGTGGTGAGGTCTACCGATGCGGGGAAGATACCCTTTCCGTCCTTGCCTTCGCTCTCGCCGTAGAGCTGTTTCCACCACTCTGCAAAGTAGTGGAGCTTGGGGTCGAAGTTGACGAGGATTTCGATCTTCTTGCCGCTCTGATAGAGGGCGTTACGCATGCGTGCATACTGCTCTGCGGGGTTTCCGGGGCCGGGGCGGCGTGTAGTCTCCTCCATGTTGGCGGCGCCGGCGATGAGCTTGGAGATGTCGTATCCGGCGACTGCGATGGGGAGCAGGCCGACGGGGGTGAGCACTGAGAAGCGGCCGCCGACGTTGTCGGGGATGACGTATGTCTCATAGCCTTCCTGGGTGGCGAGGGTGCGCAGGGCTCCCTTCTCGGCGTCGGTGATGGCTACGATGAGGTCCTTGGCGGCATCCTTGCCGACCTGGGCCTCGAGCTGGGCCTTGAGGGTGCGGAAGGCGATGGCCGGCTCTGTGGTGGTGCCGGACTTGGAGATGACGATGATACCGAACTTCTTGCCCTTCAGAAGGTTTTCGAGGTCGGCGAGATACTCTTCACCGATGTTCTGTCCGGCGAAGAGGACCTGCGGACGTTTGGGCTGAGGGCCGAGGAACTCGGCGAAGTGGTGCTGGAGGGCCGAGATGACGGCCTTGGCGCCGAGGTATGAGCCGCCGATGCCTACGCAGACAACATAGTCACAGTTCTCCTGCAGGCGCGCCGCAGTCTTGTTGATACGCTCGATGAGTTCCGGCTTGGTCTCGGAGGGGAGTTTCACCCAGCCGAGGAAGTCGTTTCCGGCGCCGGTCCCGTCGTTGACCGTATCGGTGGCTTTCACTGCCTCACCTTCGAGTGCGTTATACTGCTTTTCAGCGAAATAGAGCGCGTGGGTGAGGTCCAGATTAAGTGTTTTCATAAGTAATATTTTTATTAATGGTGTGTGAATTTTAGGGAATGTATGGTGAGCCGGCGGAGAGTGTCCGTGTGAGGCTCTGTCGCGGCCCTTCCTCTTTCAGAATTAAAACGCCTGTGGTCAACTGAAAGTTTCGGACATGCGCGTGAATGCCTCCCGGGCGCTGACGTCGCGGTATAGGATGTCATACATGCAGTCGAGGATGGGCATGTCCACCCGCAGCTCGGGGCGTGAGTTGATTTCGTAGATACACTTTGTTCCGTAGTACCCTTCGGCGACCATCTCCATCTCCATCTTGGCGGCCTTGACGCTGTATCCCTTGCCGATCATGGCTCCGAAGTTGTGGTTTCGCGAGAATCGGCTGTAGGCGGTCACGAGCAGGTCTCCGAGGTATGCCGAGCGGCAGATATCGCGGGGCATGGGGGAGATGGTGTCGACGAAGCGCCTCATCTCGCGGATGGAGTTGGAGACGAGCATGGCCAGGAAGTTGTCTCCCGACTTCATGCCGGCGACGATGCCGCCGGCTATGCCGTAGACGTTCTTCAGCACGGCGCCGTATTCGATGCCGTCGATGTCGTCTGAGATGATGGTCTTCAGCTTCTTGCCGGCTATGTGTGAGGCGAAACCTTCGGTGCGCGAGCGGTCCTCGCCGCCGATGGTCAGGTAGCTGAGTCGTTCAAGGGCGACCTCCTCGGCGTGACATGGTCCGCCGATGACCATCAGGCGGTCCCGGTCAACGCCGAAGACCTCCTGAAAGTAGTCGGTGACAATCATGTTGCGGTCGGGGACAATGCCCTTTACGGCCGAGACGATGCCCTTGTCGCCGAGCGGGACGCGGATGTTGTCGGCCGTAGACTTGAAGAAGGGGGAGGGGACGGCCACGACGAGTGTGTCGGCGTTGGCGATGACCTCGTTGATGTCTGCCGAGAAGTCAATGCGCGAGATGTCGAAGCGGACGTCGGTCAGGTATGAGGGGTTTCGGCCATAGCGGATAAACTCGTCGATGGTCTCTTGGCGGCGCAGATACCATCCGATACGGTCACAGTTGTTCATCAGCAGCTTGGCCAGCGCCGTGGCCCAGCTGCCGCCGCCGATGACCGCGATGCGGCCAGGGTCGAGCGACCGGAGGAGCGGGTTTCGGAGATGTGTATCCATGGCGGTTCAGGCTTCGGCCGGGGTTTCGGCTGTTTCCTCTTCGCCTTCCTTCTTCTGCTTCTTTTCGGGTCGCATCTGGGGGAAGAGGAGGACTTCCTGGATTGTGGTCTGGCCGGTGAGCAGCATCGCGAGGCGGTCCATGCCGATGCCCATGCCCGATGTCGGGGGCATGCCGTATTCGAGGG
>CAZUAK010000128.1:0-5201 GCA_964618395.1 uncultured Sangeribacter sp. | reverse complement strand
GAGGCACCCGTCTACTACACCATCGACGGAGCAAAGGTAACAGAACCCGCCAAGGGCCTCTACATCCGTCTCCAGAACGGCAAAGCAACCAAAGTCCTCGTGAAATAAGATCCACGTACCCCCAACCCGGCCCTCGGTCCTAACCGACGGCCCCCATAAAATGGAAGCCACGCGTCATTCCGCGTGGCTTCCTTTTTTCATAGTTGGAAATTTTAGGATCCTCCCCTAAGACCTCTTTTTTAATAAAGGACCTTCATCTCGCTTCTATTTCATATTCCAGGCCACGACCATCCTTGTCAGCTACATAGTTGGCTGCTATGAGATAGACGGTTCTTGAATCCATGTCATAACGACCTGCATAGTCGCGGGTGCGGATCTGATCCATCGCTTCCTGCAAACTCCTGTTGTACTTGAACTCGAATAAATAGACAAATCTGCCTGTAGCCACTTCGACATCACTGCGCCCTTTATAGCCATGGTGTTCGGCTACGGCATTTGTCCCGCATAAAACAGCCAGGAGATATGTGACGGCACGATAAGATGACTCTCTGTGGTCTTCCCCGGGCAAGTCCTTGAGCAGCGTGGCCAGACGCTTCATGAAGCCTGCAGGCCGGCCCTCATAGAGATCTATCTTGAAATCCATGAAGTTGAACGGGCTGTCCGGGTCGCTGACTTCCGGTGCATAAAGCGGTAGAAGCTGTCTATAGAAACCTATCTCAACCTCATAGTTGGGAAACCGCAGTTCATACATATTCAACTCCTTGTTGTAGGAAGCTATGGTGAGATAACCGGTCTGGAACATCAAGGGCAGAGGATTCCGGTCGTACAGGCCAACTGAGAAAAGGTCCTCGCGCGTACACTTTTTCCCATTGATATCGGGAGGATAGGTGCCCCGAGCTTTTATACGTTTCACCAGAAACGTGGGCGTCCCCGTTTCAAACCAGTAAGGATCAATCCTTTTCTTATCCAGCGCATTCAAGACACTGTAGGGATTGTAGAGCCGTGACCCCTCCTCGGTAAAAAGGTATCCGTCATAGTAGTCCCGAAGCGCCTTGAGGGTGTCTTCAAAATTCTCGCCCCGTTTGCGTGCCACTGCTTCTATGCCTGGTCTGAAGTTATCGACAAGTTCTTTTTCGGACCATCCGCAGATATCGGCGTATGCATCCTCCATCGAAATGTCTTTAAGATTATTCAAGTCACTGAAGATACTCACCTTGCTGAAACGCGCCACACCTGTGATGAACGCAAAACGTATGTGTTCATCCATGGACTTAAGATTGCCCAGAAAACTTTTCAGCAAACTTTGGTTCCTCTCAAACAGACCTTTATTATCCTCTATCTCCAAGAGGGGTTTGTCATATTCATCAACGAGTATGACTACTCTGCGGTCTGTCACTTCAGCCACTCTGCGAATCAGCTGGGAAAATCGGCCGGCAATACTGTCAGCGATTTGAGTCATCCCATACTGCTTCTCATACTCGCCAAGCAGGCGATTGAGCAACTTATGCAGCCCGTCTTCTACAGAAAAATCCTCTGCATTTAAGTCAAAGCGCAACACCGGCGAGGGAGTCCAGTCCAAATCCATGTCATAGACAGCCAGACCCTTAAACAACTCGCGTCTTCCTTCAAAAAAAGAATTAAGGGTAGAGAGAAGAAGACTTTTCCCAAATCTCCGCGGACGGCTCAGGAAAATGAATTGGCCCTGCCTGAGCAAAGGCTTTATGAATGCCGTCTTATCTACATACACATAGCCTTCCTCAATAATTTTCGAGAAAGTCTGTATGCCGACAGGATACCTCAAGTCTTCCATAACTAAAAGTTTTTCGCAAATATAGGAAAAAATATGGACTTAGCGTCAAATACCGGCATTTTCGCTTGTAAATTGAGTATCTCAACCTTTCCAACCTCAAGTTTTTAGATACCGAGCTCAAAAATACAAGTTGTTTACCTCCACTGTGGGGGTATTATTTGGGCGGTATGGGGATTCTTGTTACTTTTGCAACAGATTGCTGACGCGTGATTATAAGACCCCGTCTTCACCGATAATACCCTCTATGATGAATAAACTGTTTAAAGCTTTACTTTCCAAGTCGCTGATAATGCTCTGCCCTCTGCTTCTGATTGGAGGGTTATCGGCGCCGGCCATCGCTGCGGAGACGGACGAAGCGGCGGATAATGCCGTGGTTTACAATAAGGCCGATGGGGCTCGGCTGGTGGGCACATGGAGCGTGCCGGAAAACCGGTCTCCGAAGGCGGCGCTCGTCCTTGCCACCGGCAGCGGTCAGCAGGACCGCGACGAAACCCTGATGAACCACAAGCCTTTCCGCGCACTCGCCGAGAGGCTGGTCAAGGAGGGTTATGGTGTGCTCCGCCTTGACGACCGGGGTGTCGGCAAATCTACCGGTGAGGTCGCCAGCGCCACCACCGCCACATTCACCAGTGACATGGCCTCGGCTTTAGAATGGATAGACTCCGTTGCGCCGGGGGTGAAGAAAGGTGTCTTGGGCCACTCAGAAGGGGGCCTGATCGCCATAAACCTCGCTCCGAATCCGCTTTGCGACTTTATCATAACCTTGGCCGCACCCGCCTTTCCGGGCGACTCCATAATCCTCTCCCAGGGAAGGGCCGTGACGGTCGCCATGATGGGACGCTATGATGCGGAGCCTTTGCAGAAACAGCTGCTCGCCACCGCCAAGGGCGACCTGCCGTATGAGGAGGCGAAAGAGAAACTGATAAACCTGATGTCGGAACAGTTGGGAGCACAGGCCACAATACCGATGGTCAGGAAACAGGTAGAGCTTCAGGTCGAGACACTGCTGAGTCCATGGTGTCGGGAGTTTCTGCGCACCGACCCCGCTCCGGCCATCCGGGCGGTAGAGAAACCCTGGCTTGCGCTTAACGGCGAGAAGGATTTCCAGGTTCTGCCGGAAAATCTCACCCGCATAGGGGAACTTAACGGCAACGCCGAGTGTGTGCTCCTTCCGGGCCACAACCACCTCTTCCTGGAATGCAACACCGGCTGGCCTCAGGAATATGCATCCCTCACGGGAGACATTTCCGATACGACTCTGGAGAACATAGCCGCCTGGCTCAACGGAATGTTCAAGTAAGACCCCATTTTGTGAACCGGGCCCTAAAACTGAAGGGGTTGATTGTTGGGGGAGTGAACCATTCTGTGGGTTATAGTGTTTAAAAGCTATAATTATAAACTTCTAAAGAACAAGTACTATGGATCTCAACAATCTCAGCGAACAGGCCAAGCAGGCCGCAGCCGCAGCGAAGGAAGCTATGGCGAAAGTGGAAGGGAACGCAGCCGTCAGCAGCGCGAAACAGGCAATCAGCGACGGCATCGCAGGTTTGAAAGACAAGCTCAGCGGGGACAAGGAAAGTGCCTCCGGCACTGCCAAGGAGAAGATTTCTGACGTCCTCCACAAAGGCGCGGACCTTCTCGACGGTCTCGCTGACAAACTGAAATAAGGGAGCTGCGCTCCCCCCATGCAGAAGCTCGCGCCGGAGGCGCGGGCTTCTTTTTTGGGGCTTGGCGCCGGGTCTGGGGCGGGCTTCTTTTTGGGGCGCGGCGCCGGGCCGGGGGCGGGCCGGGGGCGGCTGGGCGCCGCTTGGGCTCGGCGGTGCGCGCCGTTTGGACTCGGCGCTTCGCGCCGTTTGGGCTCGCCGCTTCGCTAAGCGAGCACTCAACAGAGCAACAGTAAGACTCCACAAAGCAGACGGGGACACAACACAGCGCAGCCCTCAGCAACGCCAAAAGCCCACCGCCTCCCGCCGTCAGGTCTCGACCCGGCTCTGGGCGGTCTCGCCCGGTTCTGGGGGGTCTCGTGCCGGCTCTGGGCGCGGTCTTGCCGTTGCTCTGTTGAGTGCTCACTTAGCGAAGCGGCGAGCCCAAACGGCGCGTAGCGCCGAGTCCCAACGGCGCGTAGCGCCGAGCCCAAACCGAAGCGCAGCGCCGAGCCCAAACCGAAGCGTAGCGCCGAACCCAAACCGAAGCGCAGCGCCGAGCCCAAACCGAAGCGCAGCGCCGAGCCCAAACCGAACCCAAACCGAAGCGCAGCGCCGAGCCAGAGCCCCCCCGGGGAGCCCAAACGGCGCGAAGCGCCGGCCCCGGGTCTCAGCGCTGGGCGAGCGGGCGCACCCTGCTGAAGATGTCGTTGTAGCTCAGATACTCGGCCAGACGGTTGAGCTTCATGCAGTGGGAGCGCTTCAGTTCCTGTTGTGAGGTGTGGTACTTCTCGGGCGCTATCATCAGAAGGCGTCCCTTCGCGCACATGTCGTAGGTCGTGTCGCCCTTGACCGCCGAGCGCGGTGGGAACCCGTCGGTCTTCAGCCATATCAGACTCGCGCCGGCGGCTGTGCACTCCTTCGTTATCGCCCGCTCTTCCGGATGGATGAAGGTGGAGATGATGACATCCTTTTTCTCAGCCATCTTCATCCAGTATGTCTTCATCTGTTCAAACTCCTCCGGCTTGAATTTTCGGCTGAACCTGATGGCGGATCTTTCGTGGTGCATGAGAAGGAAGATGTTGCCAATGGCGTGATAGGTCTCTCCCTCAAACTCAAACTGCCAGCGCAGGTAGAAATACTCCGCCATTTCTTTGCGGATAAGGTATTTTCGCGGATTTTCCTTTATATAGTGGAAAAACCGTGGAAGCTGACCCTCGGCAAAGACAGGTTTGTCATTATATTTGCCCTGCCAGAAGGGCCTTCCCTCGTATTGGGGCTTCGCGTTCCAGAAGGCCCTTGAACATCGGCCCTTGAAGGAGGCGACGATACCCCCGAGCTTGGCCGGGTTGTATTCCGTCACATGGAGGAGTACGTGTATGTGATCGGGCATGATTACCATACACTTGACAATCACCGGATACCTCTCGCGAAGCGCGTAAATCTCTCGCGACACTACGGCACCCCAGTCGTTGACCACCACATCGGGTCCGTACTTGCAGTCCGTCTCGGGGATGAGCAACGGCGAGCCGGCGGGGCTGTTATTCGCAGCTTTTCCCTGTTCTACGGGCTTGAACGCCCTCCCCACGACTTTGGAAAGTCTGGGAGTATAGGCGCTGATATTCATGGTGACCATGTAATAGCCGGGGCTGGCATAGTCTATCTCATTCATTCTCCTCAGCATGGAAGGGATGGCTCCTTGGACTATGCCTATGTTGATTTAAATGATGATGATGTTCAGGAATTGC
>CAZUAK010000127.1:0-5252 GCA_964618395.1 uncultured Sangeribacter sp. | reverse complement strand
CTAAGATATGATTTGGGCCTTTTCCTCCCTAAGTATTTTATCCCCGAATGGGTTTTCCTGCCCGTTTCAATAAAAAACGTGGAAGAAACGTTTTCTCGGACACCTTGATTTGGAATTATTGATTTTTAGGGGTAACTTTGTGGGTCAAATCTTGTGAAACCGTCCGGAGGCTTTCCGGCCCCGGCGGTTTGACAGTCACCGTTTCAAAGACAATGAAAAGAATCTCAGATTATGCCCTGATGGTCGAGGAGGCTATCCACAGCCTTCCGCTCGACTCCGCCTCTCCCCGCTCTCTCTACGGTCCGATAGAATATGCAATGGAAGCCGGTGGCAAACGGCTCCGACCCGTGTTGCTGCTCATGGCTGCCGAGGCCTTCGGCGCCGACCCGCAGATGGCGCTCGAGCCGGCCGTGGGGATTGAGCTTTTCCATAATTTCACCCTCCTTCATGATGACGTGATGGACAACTCGGCCACACGCCGCGGCCGCGAGTCGGTCATGGCCAAGTGGGACACCAACACGGCCATCCTCTCGGGCGACACGATGTTGACCCTCGCCACACGCCACATCGCCCAGGTCCCCGACCCGCTGCTGCGTCCGGTGCTCGAGCGGTTCAACAACATGGCCATAGAGGTCTATGAGGGCCAGCGCCTCGACATGGATTTCGAGCAGCAGAAGGAGGTCTCTCCCGAAGCATATCTCGACATGATTAAGAAAAAGACCGGGGCCCTGCTGGGGTGTGCGGCGGCTATCGGCGCCCTCATCGGCGGCGCCTCTCAGAAGGATGCCGAGGCGATGTACAATTTCGGCATGATGCTCGGCGTCGCATTCCAGATTGAGGATGACCGCCTCGACACGTTCGGCGACCCCGCGGTCTTCGGCAAGCCTATCGGTGGAGACATCCGCAACAATAAGCAGACCTTCCTGATGGTCAGCGCCCTGGCCCGCAACGATGAGGATGCCGACGCGCTGCGCGCCGTCATCGCCCTGCCTGCGTCTGACACAAAGGTGAAGGCCGCTACGCGCATATACGAGCGCATGAACATGCCGGCGGAGTGCTCGAAGGCTGTGGCGGAGTATTCTTCGGCCGCCATGACAGCTCTCAAGAAGACCTCTCTGGACTCTGAGAAGAAGGAGGCCTTCAAGAAACTCGTCGAGAAACTTACAGGCCGTAAGAAATGATCGACACCCATACCCACCTGTACTCGCACAAGTATGACGATGACCGCACCGAGGCCGTCCGCAGGGCGCTCGATGCGGGCGTCAAGGCGATGATTCTCCCCGGGGTCAACCTGGAGTCGGTCGAGCCGATGAAGGCCCTGTATGATGAGTTTCCGGAGGTGATGTATCTCGCTCCGGGGCTGCATCCGACCGACGCGGGTGAGGACTGGCGCGATGAGCTGGCCGAGATATGGCGGCGGATGGCTGACCGTCCGGCCGTGGCCCTGGGCGAGACGGGCATCGACCTGTATTGGGAGAAGGAGTTTCTGCCGAGACAGAAGGAGGCGTTCCGCGTACACCTCGACGAGGCGCTACGCCGCGGTCTGCCCGTCATAATACACAGCCGCCAGGCCACGGACGAGAGCCTCGAGGTCATTGAGGAGCTCGAGGGCGACAGGCCCCGGATGGTCTTCCACAGCTTCACCGGCACGCCGGAGGAGGCCCGGAAGATTCTTGACCGTACCGACGCAATGTTCGGCATCAACGGCGTGGTGACATTCAAGAACAGTCAGCCGCTGCGCGAGGCCGTCAAGCTCGTCGGCCTGGACCGCATCATGCTGGAGACGGACTCGCCCTATCTCGCGCCGGAACCCAACCGCGGAAAGCGCAACGAGAGCGCGTGGGTACGCAATGTGGCCGACCGTCTCGCGGACCTCTTCGGCACCGACTTCCGAACCGTCGACGCCACGACAGACCGCAACGCCATCGACTTCTTCAAGCTCTGACCCCCTCCCCTCCCAGTTCTCCCAGTTCTCTCAGTTCTCCCAGAACTCCCAGAACTCCCAGAACTCCCAGAACTCCCAGAACTCCCAGAACTCCCAGAAAAACCCCCACTTCTGACCTAATACCGAAACCGTGCCCTCCCTCCCCCTGACCCAGCCGGTCCCCATATTCATGCTCGTGTTGGGAGTCATCCTCCTGACACCGTTGATCTTCAACCGCCTGAAGGTCCCCAACATCGTGGGCCTAATCCTGGCGGGTGTGATCGTGGGCCCGTACGGCTTCAACCTGCTCGCCCGCGACGCTTCCTTCCAGATCTTCGGTCAGGTCGGAATTCTCTATCTCATGTTCCTCGCGGCCATTGAGATAGATATGTATGACTTGAAGAAAAACTTCCGCAAGGGGGTCGGCTTCGGCCTGGTCACTTCGCTCATACCGATGGGGATAGGCATCGCGTCGTCGTTGTGGCTGTTCGACATATCGATGCCGACGGCCGTGCTGCTGTCGTCGATGTATGCCTCCCATACCCTTGTTTCCTATCCCGTCATCTCGCGTTTCGGCCTTACCCGAGCCCGGGGCGCGGTGATAGCGGTGTGCGGAACCATCGTGGCGGTGCTCATCGCCCTCATTGCCCTGGCCGAGGTGGTGTCGGTCACCACGAGCGGCTTCTTTGATTGGGGCGGCCTCGGTTTCCTGCTGCTATTGACCCTGATTTACGGCCTCGCCGTGGGGTGGAGCTTCCCGATAGTCACACGCTATTTCTTCCGCAAGGTCAGCAACTCCGTCAGCCAGTTCATCTTTATCCTGGCCATGGTGTTCCTCGCCTCGCTGCTGGCGCAGTTCATCGGACTCGAAGCAATCCTCGGCGCCTTCTATGCGGGTCTGGTGCTGAACCGCTTCATCCCTCAGCGGTCCTCGCTCAAACATCACATCACGTTTGTCGGCAACGCCATCTTCATCCCCTACTTCCTCATCGGGGTGGGTATGCTCATCAATGTCCACGTCATCTTCAAGGGGTGGGGCGTGCTCTACGCGGCCGTGGTGATGGTCGTCACTGCCCTCAGCTCCAAGTGGATTGCGGCCTGGCTGACACAGAAATACTATCATCTGAAAAGATCCGACCGTCAGCTGATGTTCGGACTCTCAAGCGGTAAGGCGGCGGCGACAATCGCCGCGACGATGATAGGTTTCCAGTACAACCTGCTCTCCGAGGACCTCATGAACGGGGCCGTGGTGATGATACTCATCTGCTGCATCGTCGCCTCGGTGACAACGGAGCGCGTGGCCTTGAAGATAAGGCTGGAGAAGTCGGCGGCCGAGCTGGAGACGGAGGGCGTGGAGAGCACGGGATTCGCCCGACAGATTGTGGCCGTGGCCAACCCCTTCACCGCCGAGGGACTGATGAGGCTGGCGGTGTTCATGCGCAACGTGCGCAACAATGACCCGGTGACGACCCTCTTTGTGCGCAACAATGACGAGCCGAGGGTTGTCCGCATGGGGCGCGAGGCTCTGCGCAACGCCTCGGCGGCCGCCTTGGGGATGGACACGCGCGTGACAGAGATTGAGCGCTATGACCTCAATATCGTCGCCGGCATGATAAACGTGATGAAGGAACGCCGAGCGACCGACATCATCATCGGCCTTCACCGCAAGACCACCATCATCGATACCTTTTACGGCCATACCATCGAGTCGCTGGTGAAGGGCACCAACAAGATGATCATCATCACGCGCTGTTTCATCCCGGTGGACACGGCCAAGCGTCTTGTGGTGCTCGTGAGCCGCAACGCGCAGTATGAGACCGGGTTCCACGCATGGCTTGCGCGAGTCTGCAACCTCGGCGTACAGCTGGGCTGCAAGATAATCTTCATGTGCTATCCCGAGACCTCAGAAGTCATCGAGAGCGTCATAGAGCAAGACGGCTTTGGAGTTAACCGCATCTATCAGGAGATGTCGTCGTGGGACGATTTCATCCTCCTCTCCGGTCAGATCACCTCAGACGATATCCTCTTCATCATCCAGGCGCGGCGCAGCTCGGTCTCCTACGACGCTGACTTCGAGCAGATTCCGCAGTTCCTCGAGAAGAACTTCGCCGGTCAGAACCTCGTCGTCCTCTACCCCGAGCAGTACGGAGGCTAACACCCTGTTTAGACCCCGTTCTTAGAGCCCGTTTAGACCATGTTTTAGGCACCGTTTTAAGACCCTGTTTAGACCATGTTTTAGGCCCCGTTTCAGGCCCCGTTTAAACCATGTTTCAGGCCCCGTTTCAGGCCCCGTTTAGACCATGTTTAAGGCCTCGTTTAAGGGCTTGTTTCTTAATTACCAACAAAATTAAACAATATGGATTTCAAACTTCACTTTGATCACTACAACATCAATGTAGCGGACCGCGACCGCAGCATCAGGTTCTACGAGAAGGCACTGGGCCTCAAGGAGTCATCTCATAAGGAGGGACCGGACGGCGCGTTCACCATCACGTATCTCACTGACGGGGTATCACCGTTCAGGCTTGAGATAACCTCTCTCAAAGACCATCCCCAGGCCTACGAGCTCGGCGAGAACGAGACGCACCTGGCCTTCCGCGTCGCGGCGGGCGAAGACTTCGAAGCCGTGAGGGCCTATCACCGAGACTTAGGCATCATCTGTTTCGAGAACCACGCCATGGGCATCTACTTCATCGAGGACCCCGACGGCTACTGGGTCGAAATCATCCCGGCCCGATAACCCGCCCGCCCGCCAGAAAACCCCGCGCTCAGATAACTCTGCGCTCATATAACCTTGCGCTCAGATAACTCTGTGCTCAGATAACCTTGCGCTCAGAAAACCCTGCGGTCAGAAAACCTCAAGACCGTCATTTGCGACCTCAAGTTCAAGGTCACACAATGTGACCTTGAACTTGATACACTTCGGCAGATCGTCAAATGCCTATTGCCAAAATGTTAAATTATTGTTAATTTTGCGTTCTAAAGTCAGAAACAAATGGAAGATAACAATCTTATCAACTCCTCTACATTATCGGGCTCGTCTGACTCCGGTCTGATGCCGATTGAGAATCTCATTCACGTCATACGTGGTCAGCAGGTAATGCTTGATAGCGACTTGGCTAAGCTATATGGCGTTGAGACCAAACGACTAAAGGAACAAGTTCGTCGTAATATTAATAGATTCCCGAAAGACTTTATGTTTGAGTTGACCAAAGAAGAATGTTTAAGGTCGCAAATTGCGACCTTAAACGGTGGAAGAGGACAACACCTTAAGTATATGCCATTTGTCTTTACTGAAAATGGTGTTGCCATGTTGAGCAGCGTATTG
>CAZUAK010000126.1:0-5332 GCA_964618395.1 uncultured Sangeribacter sp. | reverse complement strand
TTGCGAATATCTCAAGTCCTCCTGTACGGTATTTCAGATCGAGGGAGTTGCCGGTACGGAAGTAGTGCTGAAACCCGTTATCCGTGCGAAGTGTCCCGCTGAAGCCATCTCCTTTGGGCGGTTTCGTCCGGATACGGATAACCGATTTGACATCCGCAGCGTAAGCAGCCCCGGGATTGGTGATGACTTCCACATTCTTGATGTCGCCTGAGTTAAGTTGTGAGAGTTCCTGAAGGTCGTTGACCTTACGCCCGTTGATATAGATTGCCGGCGAGCCTTTTCCGAACACTTCGAGAGTGCCGCCGTTGTCTATGACCATCGGGACACGTGCAAGTACATCGTTGGCGGTTCCGGCTATAGCGAGCGAACTCCCCTCGACATTAGTCACTAAAGCGTTACCCTTCATAGTGGTTGACGGGCGGGTTGCCTTAACCACTACCTCACCGAGCGCCGTAGCGGAAGGACGAAGAGTGATGAC
This sequence comes from uncultured Sangeribacter sp., assembly GCA_964618395.1. Lineage (GTDB taxonomy): Bacteria > Bacteroidota > Bacteroidia > Bacteroidales > Muribaculaceae > Lepagella. The sequence goes on along the minus strand of CAZUAK010000126.1, from coordinate 4,854 downwards.
ACCCATATCTCCCGACTGAGGGACATTCGAGGTGAAAGGTTCATAGCCGACGAAAGAGATTTTAGCCGTCAAGGCGCAGTCCTTATCCGTTGGTATGGAGAATAGGCCTTCTGCGTCGGATATACCTCCGGCCACGAACGTTGAATCGCAGTAGAGTGCCACGTTCACAAAGTCGAGCGGTGCGTTGTTTTCGTCAAGGATTTTGCCTTTGATGTCGCGGCCAAATGCCGACGATACGACCATTATTGCGCCAATAGCGAGCATTAAGATTTTCTTTTTCATTTGCTTCAGTTTTTTGATTTTACTGACGCAAAATTACATCTAAAAGGATCTTAATGACAAATATAAAAGTCTTAATACATGAAATGCAACTCACTGATTATCAGTGGTTGCATTTCTTAAAAGTCTTAATATAAACGTGTGGGGGCTTAATCGGGCTTAATCACCCATCTTCTCTCTGAGAAAAGCTACTATATCCTCCTTCTCGGGGACACCTATTTTCTTTCGGATGGAGGATTTGCGAACATATATGGTTGATGTAGTCTGAGCGGTGATGACACTTATTTCCTTTGTCGAGAAACCGGCGACCATCAGCACTATTATCTGCTCCTCTTTGGGTGAGAGCCTGTCTCCCCAAGCGGTATGCAGTTTGGTATAGAAACCGGAATAGAGTGTGTCGATAAGTTCAAACACATTGTTCCAGTTGACAAGCTCTCCCCCGGTGTCACTGTCGATAGAAGAAATCTTGCGAAGCATCTCACGGTTCTGTTCGGTTGGAGTTTCTGCCACCATCTTGATTATGCCGAGTTGCTGAAGCATGGCCCTGCGCAACGCCTCGGGGGTGTGAACTTCATCCCGCGCGGGAGAAGGAGCTGACTTCAATTCATCGACCATCTTCTGCAACGCTTCGGCACGTTCCTCGTTTTCAAGTTCGCGTTGCCTACGCTGCCTTATGATCAATCCCGCCGCTGAGAGCAAGAGTATGCTTATAAGGGCGATGACGAGGATAATAACGGTCTTGCGCTGGTTTTCGGCTTTTAACTCCAAAGCCTTGGCCTGCTGCTGCAAAGCCCCGCGCTCACTTTCCCATTGTGAGGCTTTCGCTCTGTTATAACGCTCTCGCTGCCGGTTATTCAAACCGCTGACATGGACGAGCTTCATCTTGCCATTCTGCTTGAAATCAATCATTGTACGCAGCAGATTGCTGAAACTCCTATAGTAGACATCTTCATCGTTGCGTAATTTGACAGCAAAGCTATCGGCGACGGCTATTTCTTTGCTCGCGAGACTTAAGTTGCCGGAGTTGAGTGCGTTCATGGCGAGCTGCATGTGAAGGAAGTCCGCCGCTCCATTATCAGGCGAGGACTTCCTGAATATACCCTCCACGACCTCATTGCTCTCGGCATTGCGCCCCATCTCTCCTAAAATCTGAGCGCGTTCCAACTCAAACATAAACTGCTTGTCGCCCCATTTATGTGTGCGGGCATAGTCAATCAATTCTTCTGAGAGCAATAAAGCCGAGTCAAGTCTTTCAGAATATTCATACGCACTCAAAAGGAAATACTTAGCCTCAACTTTTCGAAGAGTGTCAGGTTCAAGGGCAATCAATCTCTGAGCAAGAGGAACGAGTTCTCTTCCCTGGTATTCCGACACTCCGAGAAGGACTCGGATACGGAGCGTCGGACCGATCAAGGAATCGGGGACGTTTGAAAGACTCACAAGAGAGTCGAGCATGGAAATTGCTCCGGGCGTATCGCCCACCCAGAACTTATACCAGGCGTGGGCGGTGCCGCTACGAAAACTTCTGACTACATCTTTTCCGCTATAATAATTATGGGCGAACGCGATTAGCGAGTCGCCTATCATAGAGCGGTTCTGACGCATGTGACCAAAAGCCCGCAGGTAATGATACTTTGCCTGTATCGAGTCACCCTTAAGATAAGACGGGTCAATGTTATCCAAAATCGTCATGGCGCGATCGGCATTTGTCGTCATCAGCCTCTCAGCCTCATCGACCTCTCTTTGGAGTCTCGAAGAGGAGTGCGTACATGATGCCAAGCAGAGTGCCACAACCACCCATGATAGATAAATTATTTGTCGCATATAGGTCGCAAAGTTCAAAGGAGTGACTCAAAAAAGTGACCCGCAAGCAGTTCTATGGGATGCCAACGGGTTCGGTTATCTTTGGCACAGTCGCAACCGACAGGCGCCTTGTTCAATGCGCAAAGATACTTCGAATTTTTAATATGGGCAAAACTACAAGGATAAAGTTTGTTGGGATATATCGGCTGAGGGTGGAAAGGGGAAAAACAATTGGAGGGAAAATTATGTTATTTTAACGTATGGGAAAGTTGTTTCTGGGGCGAAACGGGGTCGATAATGGTCTAAATTTCGGAAACATTAGTCCATGTTGGGATAAATTTCCAAATTAGAGATTCACCGTTTCAGAATTTTGAAATAACTTTGCTTGATAAAACTCAAAACTAACTCACGATAATAACTAACTACAAAATAAAGAATCAGAAATGATAGTCAACCGTTATTTCAAGGTCGCCGCTTGTGTTTTGGCATCCGGCGCTCTGATGTCTTCGTGCGGCAAAGGCGACCAACAGGGCGCGCAGCAGCAGGCACCCGAGTTTGCCGTATTGACAGTCGGCGAGTCGGACGTAACACTGGAGACAGCCTATCCGGCAACCCTTCACGGACAAAACGATGTAGAAATCCGCCCGCAGGTATCGGGCTTCCTGACCAGTGTACAGGTAACTGAAGGCCAGCACGTATCGGCAGGCCAGACCCTTTTCACCATTGACCAGGTCCAGCTCCAGGCTGCCGTTGACGCCGCCAGAGCCCAGATCTCTGTCGCCCAGGCCAACGTCAACACCGCTCAGACAAACGCCAACAACAACAAGCAGCTGTATGAGAAAAACATCATCTCCACATCTGCATATCAGACCAGCGTAGACGCACTCAACGCCGCCAAGGCCCAACTCTCGGCAGCCCAGGCCAGCCTCGTCAACGCACAGAAGAACCTCTCTTATTCAGTAGTCAAGGCTCCCGCAGCCGGAGTTGTCGGCACCATCGACCTCAAGGAGGGAAGCCTCGTCTCTCCATCAAGCCTGCTGACCGTCCTCTCAAACAACGGAGGCATGGAGGCTTACTTCTCCATGACTGAGAAGCAGATCCTCGCCATGACCAACGGCGGTCAGCGTTCGGTCAACAGCGCAATAGAAAACCTCCCGGCCGTGTCTCTAAAACTCGCCGACGGCTCCATCTATCCCGAGAAAGGCAAGATCGTGTCCATCTCCGGCGTGATCGACTCCTCGACCGGCTCGGCCACTGTGAAGGCCCGTTTCCCCAACCCCAACGGCATGCTCAGAAGCGGAAACACCGGTCAGGTCCTCGTGCCTAACATCAACACCAACACCATACAGATTCCGCAGAAGGCCACCTTCGAGATTCAGGACATGAAGTTTGTCTATGTACTCGGTGACAGCGCGAAAGTAAAATCCACTCCCATCACCGTCTCAGCCATCGACGACGGCCAGAGCTACATCGTCACCTCAGGCCTCAAGCCGGGCGACGTCATCGTCACCGAGGGCGTAGGCTCGACAGTCAAGGAGGGAATGGTCATCACACCTAAGAAACAGTAAGAAACGAGAAACAGTAAGAAACGAAATAATGCGATTAGATAGATTTATCAATCGTCCGGTACTCTCGACCGTAATATCGGTATTCATCGTTATTTTCGGTCTGTTGGGTCTTTACAGCCTCTCTATCGAGCAGTATCCGGATATCGCGCCGCCGACCATCCGCGTATCTACGACCTATACGGGTGCGGACGCGCAGACGGTTCTGAACTCCGTGATCGCCCCTCTTGAGGAACAGATCAACGGAGCGGAGAACATGGACTATATGTTGTCTTCGGCCTACAACAACGGATCGGCCGAAATCCAGGTATACTTCAAACAGGGAACCGACCCGGACATGGCCGCCGTCGACGTTCAGAACCGTGTGGCGAAGGCCGCGGCCTTCCTCCCCTCAGAGGTTAACCAGGTCGGCGTCATCACCCAGAAACGCCAGACCTCGATGCTGATGGTGGCCGGTATGTTCGACAAGTCGGGCAACTACACCACCCAGTTCATCGATAACTACATGGCCATCAACATCATCCCGCAGATCAAGCGTGTCAGCGGTGTGGGTGACGCCATGGCCTTCGGCGCAGACTACTCGATGCGTATATGGCTCAAGACCGACAAGATGGCGCAGTACAAGCTGATGCCCTCCGACGTCACGGCGGCTCTGGCCGAACAGAACATCGAGGCCGCTCCCGGTCAGTTCGGCGAGCAGGGAAATCAGTCGTTCCAGTACGTGATGCGCTGGAAAGGACGTCTCTCGAAGCCCGAAGACTTTGAAGACATCATCATCCGCACCGGTGCCGACGGCGACATCCTTCGCCTCGGAGACGTTGCCAACGTCGAGCTCGGACGTCTGACCTACGGCTTCCAGAACAAAATCAACGGTGCCGTCGGTTCTTCGGCCATCGTATATCAGTCGGCAGGCTCTAACGCAACGAAGGTTATCGAGGACATCCAGAAGTTCCTTGACGAACAGAGAAAGACCCTCCCCGAGGGTCTCGAACTGCTCACGCTGATGAGTGTCAACGACTTCCTCTGGGCTTCTATCCATGAGGTTGTCAAGACCCTCATCGAGGCCTTCGTGCTCGTGTTCCTCGTGGTGTTCATCTTCCTTCAGGACTTCCGGTCCACGCTCATCCCGATGATTTCTATCCCGGTGGCCTTGATAGGTACGTTCTTCCTCCTGTACATCTTCGGGTTCACGCTGAACCTTCTGACC
>CAZUAK010000125.1:3500-5345 GCA_964618395.1 uncultured Sangeribacter sp. | reverse complement strand
GATGATGATTTTGGGAAAGCGGGAGAGTAGGTAATCGCCACCTTAAAGCAGAAAACGCTGGTCGACATGAATCGACCAGCGTTTTTCTGTTTTGTGGGGTCGCGATTTTGTGTTAATTTTGTGGCGGATATGAGTGAACAGAAGGACGCTGAAAATAGTAGCTACCGAAGTATCGTGAAGGGTGCTTCGCTGTTCGGCGGTGTGCAGGTGTTTCAGATGCTTGTCAGTACCGTGCGGAGCAAGTTCGTGGCCGCTATCTTAGGACCTGTAGGATGGGGTATCTCGGGTCTGTTTACCACTTCTGCGGCTACGCTTTCCAAGACTTGCTCCTTGGGCCTCAATTTCGCTTTCGTGCGCGAAATCGCTCAGGCGGGCGAGGATAAGGAGTCGGTCAAGCAGGTGATAAGCGTGGCTCGTCGGCTGTTGATCGGTACGTCGCTGTTCGGCGCTCTCGTGTGTCTGCTCTTCTCGGGACTGCTCAGTCGCTCCACTTTCGATTCGCCGAAGTATACGTGGGGTTTCATGCTGCTGAGTGCTTTCGTCTTCTTCACTATCGCGGGAACGGGCGAGCAGGCATTCCTCCAGGGCTTGCGCGAGGCTAAGCGGCTTACCAAAGCTTCAATAATCGGGTCGGTTGCCGGGTTGGTAATCGGCGTACCCATGTACTATATCTGGGGCGTAAACGGTATTGTGCCGGCTATGGTTGTTTTGGCGTTCATCGCCTGGGCCTTCTTCCGGTATTCCGTGAGAAAGAGTGTCCCGGAACGTGGCCCGGGATTCTCATGGGCAGTGCATGGCCCCTTGGTCAAGAGGATGATTGCCGTGGGATTGGTGTTGATGTCGTCCGACATTATAGGCTCCTTCACTACATACCTTGCCCAGATTTTCATCAGGCACTTCTCAGACCTGGCAACGGTCGGTCTCTATACCTCCGCCACTATGATGACAAATCAGTATGCCAGTGTCGTGCTGACGGCAATGGGTATGGATTATGTTCCGAGGCTTGCGAAAATCTCGGGTGACAACGACGAAGTCAACAAAATAGTCAACAGACAGACTGAGGTCGTCTCTCTCATCATCACACCGATTGTCACGCTTTTCATATTGGGTGCTCCGCTGGTAATTTACCTGCTCCTGACCTCCGAGTTCATGACGGCCCTCCCCTTGATAAGGTGGATGGCGTTGGGCGTGACGTTCAAGGCCCTGATGTATCCGTTGGGTTATATCTCCTTCGTCAAGGACAACCGAAAACTCTTTTTCTGGCTTGAGGGCATCACGGGCAACTTCCTCACGCTCTTTCTGAGCTGCGTGTTTTTCTACTTCTTCGGACTCGTGGGGCTTGGCTACGCCATGGTCGCCGACAACGCCTGCTGCCTGGTGATATACTATTTCGTCAACCGTCACTACTACAACTACCGCTTCGACACACGGGCCGCGCGGGGCTCCGCCATCGCCGTCATCATGTCGGCCGGAGCCTTGCTCATCAGCTTCGAGGGCGATGGTTTCTGGGTATACCTCGCTATGGGCGTCGTGGCGTTAGCGTCAGTTATTATCAGTTTCGGGAGACTCCGCGCAATCCTGCGCAGCGAAAAGTTAGAAAGAGACGTATAGGTGTACGTTGAACTGGCGGCGGGTCAGATAATTCGGGACTGCGTACTGGATGTTGTTCACGTCGGTCACCCAGTAGTAGCTGCTGACGTTGGAGATGTCCAGCAGGTTGAAGATGTCGACGCCGATGGTGATGTCCTTGAAGTGACGCCAGAAGTTATAGGGGCGCATACCGTCGGTCGGTGCGCCGACAAGCTGGTAGCTCAGGCCGATGTCCACACGCTTATAGGCCGGTGC
>CAZUAK010000125.1:0-3400 GCA_964618395.1 uncultured Sangeribacter sp. | reverse complement strand
CGCGAGAGGTGCTTGTAATATGCCTCAGCCGTGATTTTGAACGGACGGTTGAACATCCTGAACGTATAGTCCGCTCCCAGAACGAACTGCAGGCTGAGCGGAGACTTGATGTTACGGTTCAGTTCAATAGACGAGTTTCCGAGCGCGTCAGTGACCGCATAGCGGTACTCCTTATAGAACGGGGACTGGTAATATAGGCCCGTGGCGAAGCGGTAGTTCCAGCGGTTGGCGTTTGCCGGGACGAGCGACAGGTTTACGCGCGGAGACGCGAGGAACTCCTTGTTGAAGTCCCAATAAGAAAGCCGTACTCCGCCGTTGAGTGTAAGATAGAACTTCTCCGTATCGAAATAATAGGAGTCTTCGGCGAAGAAAGCGATACGGTTAGCCGCTATATCCTGCTTTGACGAGAGGTTGTAAATGAGGTGCACACCCTCCGGAAGCGTCGGAAGCGAATAACCCGCAGAATCGCGCCACTCCCACTCTTTTGTGCGGTCATGGAACTTCTCGTGCTGGAAGACGACACCATATGAGATGTTGTTGCGCTTTATGACGGTCTGACCCTTCAGCATGGCCTGAATGACGGAGGCCTTCAGACGGTTTCGGGAGTGCTCCATATACTTTCCGACCCCCAACTCACCGCCGATGCCCACATTGCCGTCAGAACCCGCTGTACCCGCCTTGTCGAGCCAGTACTCGCCCGAGATGTCATAAGAGACAAGCTCGTTGGTAAGGAATCCCGACAGACCGAAAGTCACCGTGTTGGCCCTGTTGGGCTTGAACGTCGCCGAGAGCGCGCCGACATAGGTCTCGAAGCGGTCCTTCTCCTCACCGTCGAAATAGACCTTGAACGACTTGGCGTCCTGAGACGTGCCGAAGGTCGTCTCGCGGTCTGCCGGCTTGAAGTTATAGTGGTTCAGAGCTATGTTGCCCAACAGGTTGAAGCTCCACTTCTCCGACGGCTTGAAGGTCATGTTGGTCTGATAGTCGAAGAACGAAGGGTCATACTCACCGCGGGTCTCGAGCGAGGACAGCAGCGAATTGTTTTTCTTGAAACGAAGGCCGTGGAGCTGGGAGAACTTCCCACTGTTCTGGCCCAAGGCGAGCGACGCACCCATCAGCGAGGCCATGGCCGACATCTCGAAAGCCTCCGGCTCACGATAGGTGATGTCAAGGGCAGAAGACATCTTGTCGGCATAACGCGCCGGGAAACCGCCCGAAGAGAAGCGGATATTGCCCACCATGTCCGGATTGATGATTGAGAGACCTTCCTGCTGCCCCGAGCGTACAAGCTGCGGACGGTAGATTTCCACCCCGTTTATGTAGACCGAGTTCTCGTCGAAAGAGCCACCGCGCACAGAATACTGCGAGCTCATCTCATTAGACGAGTTCACGCCCGGCATCGTGGTCAACAGAGCCTCGACAGAGCCGCCCGAGACATCGGGCGACGTACGCAGCGAGCCGGCATCCAGGTTCTGCATGCCGTTTATGTTCTGGCGGAAACCGATGACCTCGACCTCCGACAGCTCCGCCGCCTCCGAGGGCATCATCACGTTGACCGTAACCTCCCCCTTCGGGTCGATGAGCTTGCGCGTCACCTGTTTGAAACCTATACACGAAAAGATCACCTCCAAGGTATCCTTGGGGGCGACCGAGAGGTTATAGTTTCCTTGAAGATCGGTATTGGTGCCGATGGCGGTCCCACCGATTCTGACCGTGGCGAACTCGACGGGTTTCTCTTCAGAGTCGATAACCTTACCTGAAATCTTCACGTTCTCTGCGAACATACAGACGGAGGTGACGGCCATCACCCATAAGAGAAGCACAACCTTCATTAATTTCATGAATATAAAACGCCATGGAGGCGCCCCTTAGTATCATAACGCACAAATTATGTTGCGCGCGCATGTCATGTGTGCGTGCGTGGAGCGACAAGGACATGAGCGGGGACTCACAAAGTGTGGGGGTGGAGGTGTTCGGAAATTAAGTTGGTTCAAGTAGGGACCTTTAGCGGATTTTTTAGTAATTTTGTGGTTATAACAATCAATTCAGCTGAAACAATGGCACAGAAACCTTCAATACCAAAAGGAACACGCGATTTCTCTCCCGCCGAGATGGCGTGCAGAAACTATATATTCGACACAATCAAGGATGCTTTCCGCCTCTACGGATACCGTCAGATAGAGACCCCCGCAATGGAGAACTACAGCACCCTCATGGGCAAGTATGGCGAAGAGGGCGACAAGCTCCTGTTCAAGATACTCAACTCCGGAGACTTCCTCCGCTCGGTAGACAAGAAAGACCTCGAGGAGGCCAACCTTCCGCGCCTCACCGCCGAGCTCTGCGAGAAAGGACTCCGCTATGACCTGACCGTTCCCTTCGCCCGCTATGTGGTTCAGCACAGGAACGACCTTCAGTTCCCCTTCAAGCGCTTTCAGATCCAGCCCGTTTGGCGTGCCGACCGTCCCCAGAAGGGCCGCTACAGAGAATTTTATCAGTGTGACGCCGACGTCGTCGGCAGCGACTCGCTGAACAACGAGATAGAACTGCTCGCCATGATTGACTATGTCATGTCAAAACTCGGCATCCGCACTGTCACAAAGGTCAACAACCGCAAGATACTCTCCGGAATCGCCGAAATCATGGGTGAAAGCGACAAGCTCACCGACATAACCGTAGCCATCGACAAGATAGACAAGATAGGCCTGGATAACGTTAAGGCCGAGCTGATCGAAAAAGGTATACCCGAAGAGGCCGTCAACCGTCTCGAACCCTTCCTGACCCTCAGCGGAACGGACGAAGAGAAGCTGGCCGTGCTCGAAAGGGAACTTGCCGGCTCTGAGACAGGACGAAAGGGTATCGAAGAACTCCGCACAGTCCTCGACGGCATCAAGGCCCTTGAGCCGGAGAACGTGGTGGAACTCGACATATCGCTTGCCCGCGGACTCAACTACTACACCGGTACCATCATCGAGGTCAAGGCCAAGGATGTCGAGATCGGCAGCATCACCGGCGGCGGACGCTATGACAACCTCACCGGCGTCTTCGGCGTAGACGGCCTCTCAGGTGTCGGCATCAGCTTCGGCGCCGACCGCATCTATGACGTACTCAATCAGCTGAACCTCTATCCCGAAGAGATTTCGAGCGCGGTCAACGTCCTGTTCATAAACTTCGGAGAGGCCGAAGCACGACAGGCGTTGAAGCTGATGAAGAAACTCCGGAGCGAGGGAATCAGCTGCGAGCTCTATCCCGAGAGCGCCAAGATGAAAAAACAGATGGCATACGCCAACGGCGCCGGTGTGCCGTTTGTAGCCATCATAGGTGAAAACGAGCTGCAGAACGGCACTGTCACCGTCAAGAACATGCGCACCGGCGAACAGAAAGAGGTGAAGGCCGACGAGTT
>CAZUAK010000124.1:0-5376 GCA_964618395.1 uncultured Sangeribacter sp. | reverse complement strand
ATAAATCGTTCCGTGAACGCATGGGTGTGCCCGAAAAGAATTACACGGCTATCTCTGGGGTAATTAAGGAAACCCTTGGGCGAGGATTGATTAAGGTTGGTACTCCAGAGGGAACGAACCGAAGGGATATTGCTTATATCCCTGCATGGGGATAAGTTCATGTCATTTCATGTCAAAAATCAACGGTAAGGTGCGACTACAAATAATGTAGTCGCACCTAACTATACTTAATATAAAAGGTTTACGAATATAATTATCATGTATTGGTCATGTCAAAGAACTCCGCTCATACTGAGGGACAAGGAGTCGCTGTATGGGAATTTTTGGCAGCCGATTTAGAGTGCATCAAAGGCGTCGGATACGTCAGTGCGGTGTTCGAACAGCGTTCTTGCTTCGCAAGCGACTTCGTCGATGACTTCGGACTCTACAAGTTTTTCGCCGGACTTTTCTTTGTGGAAGGCATTGGTCCTCGGCTGACACCGATAGATTGTACGGAAGTAAATACGGAGACAGGTTTATGGTTCCGACGTTTCAGCCACTACTCTTCTCAGAGTCAAAAACGAGCGAACTAAACCTTTTACATGTCCCGGGGGACGCAAAAAATAACCGGGGTACTGCTTTGTACCCCGGTTGAAGTTCTTTGTAGGCTTTGAAGCCATATTGTTGAAATGGATATTATTGATGAGCTTCCTTTCTTGGCGATTACTTGGCCGGTGTCTGGGCAGATTGCGGACGCTCGATGCCGTCTTTTACGCAGCGCTTGGTCATGCGCTCTATGCGTGCCTTGGTCTCGGGATGGGAGGAGAACATCTTGTTGATGTAACTGCTCTTCTTGGCCTCGCCGCCTTCGAGGTTCTGAAGCTTTTCGAAGGCCATGACCATTCCCCAGGGGTTGCGTCCGTTCTTCACCAGGAAGTCATAGCCGCAGTCATCGGCCTCGTTCTCGTGCTTCTGAGAGTATTTCGCGTTGATGAGGGCGTCGCCGAGAGTGCCGAGCTGTGAGTCGGTCAGCGCCGCGGCCTTACCGCCGGTCGAAGCCACCGCATCCTTCAGTGCACCGGTGAGCAACTGTGTCTTAAACTGGTTTTTAGAGTGACGTTTCATCACGTGGCCTATCTCGTGACCGATAATGCCCATCAGCTCGTCATCGTCCATGATGTCCATCAGTGATGAAAAGACTCGGACACTTCCGTCGGGACACGCGAAGGCGTTGATGTCTATGACGTCGTATACCTTGAAGTTCAAGGGTATGCCGTCAGCGTCAGTGATGCCGACAACGAGGCGGTTTAGTCTCTGTGTGTAGGGATTATCTTCGGGGAGGACAGGATTGTTCTTGTCCATCCAGTCTACTGACTCCTTCACATACTCCGCCATCTGCTCGTCTGTCAAGGTCATGGCCTGGACAGCCTTGGTCGCACCGCCGATTGCCTTCTTCAAGTTGAACTGAGCGAATCCTGTATTGGCAATCGCAAGCATAGCGACAGCCATGAAAATCTTAAGAAAGTTTTTCTTCATCTGTTAGTATTACTTAGATTTTAGTATTACTTTGAGTTTCTGTATTTTATATACGGATTTTCGGGACGTTCCGACTTATACTGCCTTACCGGAAAATCCATGTTCTTTATCACCGGAACACTGAACAGGCCCTTCTCGACATCAAGGGTTAGGGACTGACTCTTCCTTATCCGGGAATATTGAGCGTACGTAACCTCCATCTTCTTTTCCTTGCCTCCAGGGAGCGAAACCACTATGAAGTGAACGGTATACTTCTCACCTTTCCGAATCCGATTTCGCGAGAGCCTCTTGACCCGGTATCTCTCCTTGGTAAATTTTCTGACAACCTCGGTCTCATACTTTTGGGAAGAATCCTCCCTGGAGCAGTAATAATTCAAGATGTAGAAACCTCCGAAAAAGACACAGAAAGAGAAGACCACTGCGCTCAATATACTAATCAAACGAGAATCGAGCACCGTTATTTTGTCGAACAGGCGCGAGAGCACCAGCCCGACCGGTAGAGAGGGCACCAGACAGATGAGCGCCGGTGTCCACCACTCGACAAGGGTGTTACGCTGGAGGGCGAATCCCATGCCGAGAAATGATATGCCTATCAACACCATGACGATGGTGACAAAGGTCTTCCAAGCTCTGCCCTTCATTGTCTTTTCAGTCTACACTTCAACGGATTTTCTTCTCTATCGGCGGTTAGACCCTGTTTCAAAAGCGACGCTTGCGGCTGCCATTTTTTGAAACGGGGTCTTATTCTTCGCTCTCTTTTCCGAAGTGGCGTCGTCTCTGTCAACGGATATAATGAGGCATATCGTCCGGAATGACGAAGGAGAACTCAACGAGTCCCATCACCTCTCCGTCTTTCTTCCACGGTGTCTGGTGAATGATCTTGTCGCGTCCGTTCTTGGTTATACGGTAGGTATTCGACTCGCCGGTGGCCAGCATGTGCTTGATGAGATCCACGGCCCTGGGAGGATGATACTGAAGAAGGTCGTGGCCGATGATGTCGCCGTGTTTGGCGAAAGTCTCGCGCGACTTCTCGTTCATATACAGTATCTTGGCATCCTTGTCACAGATGGTGACGGCGCAATTTATCTCGTCCGCCCAGTGAAGGAGATCTTCAGGAATTTCAACCATTTTTTCAGTTTAATTTTCTTTAGGGGGATATTCTCGGTTTAAGGTTAGTCATCGAATCGAAAATAATCGAAACGTTTATCATCGATTCGAAAACATTACTCATCGAATCGCTTCGACTATCTTAGCAGCCAAATCGCGAGCGGCCGCGATGTCGTCCGCTCCGGCGCTCTGCTTCATCAGCATGTTGGCCACTGGCTCCACGCCCAAGTTCTCGAAATATTTCTTGAACACTGCCGACGCCCCGGGTGCCCAGGTGAAGGATGAGAACCATGCGAAGGCACGCTTCTTCACCTCACGCGTCTCAATGGCGTTCAGCACCTGCATTACGGGCGGGAAGACCGTCATCGAATAGGTGGGAGAGCCGAGTACCACACCTTTATATCGGAAGACGTCTGTGATGATTTCGTCGAGCGAGGAGCGAGAGGCGTTGTGCACACGTATATTCTTCACTCCGCGTGCAGCCAACTCCATGGCTATCGTCTCGGCTATGACGGCGGTGTTGCCGTACATCGAACCGTATACTATGGTCACACCCTCCTCGGCTTCATAACGGCTCAGACGGTCGTAAATGTCGACGACACGTTTCAACTCATCGTGCCATACCGGGCCGTGGGTAGAGCAGATATACTCAATGTCGAGACCTTTGAGCTTCGCGAGTGCCTTCTGAACATGGACGCCGTATTTTCCGACGATGCAGGCATAGTAACGTTCCATCTCTCGATAGTAGGGAGTGACGTTCATCTCGAAGTCCACCACTCCGCCGTTGAGTGCGCCGAAGCAGCCGAAAGCATCGCCGCTGAACAGGACCTTGTCTTCTACGACGTAGGTCATCATCGTTTCGGGCCAGTGCACCATCGGTGTCAGATAGAAACGGAGGGTCTTGTCGCCCAACTGCAGTTCTTCTCCATCCTTTATCTCGATGAAGAGGTCGGGGTCTGTCAGCTTGTAGTAGCCACCAATCATGGCGATGGTCATTTTGTTGCCCACAATCTTCAGCTCGGGGAAGATACGGAGCAGCTCCGGGATGGACCCGGAGTGGTCCGGTTCCATGTGGTTGACTATCAGATAGTCTATCTTATCTTCTCCGGATTCTTTGAGCTTGTCGACAAACTCATGGAAGAAACCCGACTCAACAGTGTCTATCAAGGCGGTTTTTTCCGAGCCTTTCACAAGATATGAGTTATAGCTCACCCCGTTGGGCACGGGCCACAGTGTCTCAAACCGGTCTATCGCACGGTCGTTGATTCCGACATAGCGTATCCCGTTCCGTATTTTCTTAATATTTATCATTTCTGATTTGACTTTTTAATGCCCGACTAATAATGCGGGTGTTTAAGATGATGCTGTTACTATTAGTAACATTTATTAACGAAAAACGTTTTAGACATCACACCAAAATCTGACGGCCTGCGCCTCGCTCCCACCGATAGGCAGCCAGACGGTAACAGTTTTTGTTGAAACAGTACCTTAGATTTCACCGCTTTAAATAAAGACCCTCCCTATTCTTTGCTCATGTGCTGAAAAATTGCTAAATTTGTACTCAATTAACTGAAACCTATTTTCATGAAAGACAATCGTATTCGATTAACCGCCGAATGGCCCGAGATGCCCGAGTTTCAGGAGGGTATCCGTCGTGCCCCCGACCGCGGCTTCACACTGACTGACGCTAAGGCTGCCACTGCCCTTAAGAACGCTCTGAGATATCTCCCGGAGGAGCTTCACGAAAAAGCCGCCCCCGAATTTATGGAGGAACTGCGCACACGTGGCCGTATCTACGCATACCGCTGGCGCCCGAAAGGGGACCTCAAGGCAAAACCCATTGACGAATATAAGGGAAAATGCCTCGCCGGCAAGGCCTTCCAGGTCATGATCGACAATAACCTCTGTTTCGATATCGCCCTCTATCCCTACGAGCTTGTGACCTACGGCGAGACCGGACAGGTCTGCCAGAACTGGCTCCAGTATCACCTCATCAAGAAATATCTCGAGGAAATGACCGAAGACCAGACTCTCGTCGTAGAGAGCGGTCACCCCCTCGGCCTCTTCCCCTCAAAGCCGGAGGCTCCGCGCGTAATCATCACCAACGCAATGATGGTCGGCATGTTCGACAATCTGCATGACTGGCACGAAGCCATGCAGATGGGCGTGGCCAACTACGGCCAGATGACCGCCGGCGGCTGGATGTACATCGGTCCGCAGGGTATCGTTCACGGCACATTCAACACCCTGCTCAACGCCGGCCGCATGAAACTCGGAGTGCCCCAGGACGGTGACCTCCGCGGTTACCTCTTCGTCTCTTCAGGTCTCGGAGGCATGTCTGGCGCTCAGCCGAAGGCTGCAGAAATCGCCGGCGCCGCTGCCATCATCGCCGAGGTGGACCCCTCGCGCATCGAAACCCGCATGAACCAGGGCTGGGTGCAGGAAAAGACCGACTCCGTAGAGGAGGCTTTCCGTCTTGCACGCAAGGCTCAGGAGGAGAAGAAGCCCATCTCTATCGCCTATCTCGGTAATGTGGTTGACCTGCTCGAATACGCAGTCGAAAAGGGTGAACACATCGACCTTCTCAGCGACCAGACAAGCTGTCACGCAGTTTATGAGGGGGGCTATTGCCCGGCCGGCATCTCGTTCGAGGAGCGCACCCGCCTTCTCAGCAAGGAACCCGAGAAGTTCAACGAGCTCGTAGACAA
The DNA here is from genome assembly GCA_964618395.1 of uncultured Sangeribacter sp. Classification (GTDB taxonomy): domain Bacteria; phylum Bacteroidota; class Bacteroidia; order Bacteroidales; family Muribaculaceae; genus Lepagella. Next base: position 46 of record CAZUAK010000124.1, on the reverse strand, counting down.
GTCGCTCAAGCGCCACTTCGAGGCCATCAAGGCCCTCGTGAAGGAT
>CAZUAK010000123.1:0-5417 GCA_964618395.1 uncultured Sangeribacter sp. | reverse complement strand
GGTAGTTGTTGATGAAGATGTTGCGCATGATGGTGAAGATCCATCCCTTGAAGTTTACGTTGTCAACGTACTTGTCTTCATTGTCGAGAGCCTTGAGGGTGGTGTCCTGAAGAAGATCCTGAGCTTCATCTCTGTTAGAGGTGAGCTGATAAGCAAAGCTGAGAAGATTGCTTTGAAGACCGAGGACGCGGCTTTTGAATGTTTCTTTGGATTTCATGTGTGAGGTTTTTAAGTAAGTAAGACATATAGTAAACCACGAGGAGGCCGAAAAAGTTCCGGAGAATCGAAAAAAATTTCAAAAAAATTTCAAAGAATTTCTTTCTTACTTGATTAACAGGTATTTAAGAGATGAAAAAAAATTTACACACCCTTCACTTTTCTATGGCCGAGAGCTGGACTTCGGTTAAAACCGATGAATACTACAAACAATACTATAATATACTATGAATGCCACCACGGACGCTACTACGGACGCAACTATATATAATAAGGGCCGGCGCCGAAAGCCGGATTCAGGACGGACCGAAACGATTGTTTAGGGGAAGGGGCGGGCGGCCGAATACGCTTTTATGTCCTAAAACATATAAAGTGCGGACCAATCTGTAAGGGTTGTAGAGGATATTTTTTGTAATTTTGCGACAGTATACTCACAACGCATTCGCGACGACGGCCCAAAACCGCTGCAATATAGTCGTGTCTTGTCCGTTAGTATACTATGAAACTGTCGGTGATTGTTAAACCTCAAACATCGCTGAGAGTCTAACTTTCAAACACCCGACACAACAGAAGTGAAAAAAATTAACCTGACTGAATATGTTTAAGAAGATTTTTCTTTCATGCGCAGTTGCGCTGACCGCCCTCTCCTCAATGGCAGCCCTTCCTTCGGTTACGCTGAAGGACATAAACGGCAAGACAGTAGACACCGCCACACTGTCAAACGACGGCAAGCCCTTCGTCATCAGCTTCTTCGCCCGCTGGTGCAAGCCCTGCAACCGCGAGCTCAAGGCCATCAGCGAGGTCTATGACGAGTGGCAGGAGGAAACCGGCATGCGTCTCGTGGCAGTCAGCATCGACGAGGCTCAGGACGAGCAGCTCGTTAAGCCGTTCGTTGAGAGCAAGGGCTGGGAGTATGAGGTTCTGCTCGACCCCAACGGCGAGTTCAAGCGTCAGCTCGGCGTCAATGACATCCCCCACGTCTTCGTCATCGACGGTCAAGGCAACGTGGTCTGGAACCACCAGGGTTATGTTGACGGCGGCGAGGAAGACATCCTCGAAGAGGTCAAAAAACATATTAAGTAACTTTCGAGTGAGATATAACTTAACACCGGAAGACGGACGGATCCCATATAGATTCGTCCGCTTTGGGGTTATAAGAGACTCTTAAAAAATCAGCAAATACCATGAGTAACTCCCTGAAATGCTTAAGGTTGAACAGAAAGTGTTTCTGATTTTCAAGAGTTACTTATCCATTGATATGAAACACACTTTCCTGACCTTCTCAATGCTGCTCGCGGCGTCTTCCGGATTCGCCGCCTCTGAGGCAGTTACAGACTCGCTCCTCCTTGAGCCCCGCACGTATATGGGCAAGACGGTTATGGCTGAAGACCCCAACTTCAACCAGCTGCCCCCTTCTTGGTGGAGCAAAGTGCGTGCAACCGGAAGCATCCAGACCGAGTTCCTGATTCCGTTCAACTTCAAGGGACACAAGACGGGCGACTATGAAAAGGATGTTCTTAACAACACCTATTTCGACCTCACCATCAACGCCCCCTACATTTCGATCGGCGGACGTTTCCAGTGGGCCAAGTGGCCGCTTCCCGGCTATGAAAAAGACTTTGACGGCTGGGGTGTCCCCTACATCTGGGCCACTGGGTCTTACAAATGCTGGCAGCTTACCGCCGGTGATTTCTACGAGCAGTTCGGCTCGGGTCTGATCCTGCGCACATATCAGGAAAGGTCCTTAGGTGTCGACAACGCCATCCGGGGCGGTCGTTTCAAAATCAACCCCACGAAGGGCCTGCGCTTCACGGCCCTCGCCGGTAAACAGCGCCGCTACTGGGAGCACAACTCAGCATGGCTCTGGGGCGCGGACGGCGAATGGTCTCTCGACGAGACTTTCAAGAAGGCCTTCAAGCCTGGTTACGGCCTCTCCATCGGAGCCTCTTATGTGGGCAAGCACGAGCCGTACGAGCCCATCTACGTTGTTCCCGACTTCGAGGGGGCCGATCCGACCCAGGATTATGCCATCAAGCTCCCGAAGAACGTCGCAGCCTTTGACGGACGCGTGAAGGTCCGCCTGCAGGACTTCAACATCCTGGCCGAGTATGCAACAAAGAACAATGACCCGACAGAGGACAACGGTTATACCTACCGTCGCGGTCAGGCAATCCTTCTCTCGGCCACATACTCGAAGAAGGGCTTCTCGGCCTACCTCCAGGCTAAACGCAGCGACAACATGAGTTTCCGCTCAAAACGTTCGATGATAGGCATTTCCTCGTTCGTCAACCACATGCCGGCCTTCACCATGACCCAGACTTACGCTCTGGCGGCAATGTATCCCTACGCCACCCAGCCCGACGGCGAATGGGCTTTCCAGGGTGATGTCCGATACCTCTTCAAGAAGGGGACGCCCCTTGGCGGCAAGTACGGTACGAACGTGCGCCTCTCTGCCAGCTACATCTCGGGCCTGGACCGCAACATCCCGGAGGGCTTCACCCTCAACGACCGTCAGCCCGGCACAAACCAGTTCGGCGCTCCGTTCTGGAAAATCGGCGGACTCTACTATGCCGACCTGAACTTCGAGCTGAACAAGAAGCTGAGCAAGAAGTTCCAGATGACCTTCTTCTACCTGTTCCAGAAGTACAATCAGCTGATTGTCGAAGGTCACGGCGGTATGGTAACGGCAAACACCTTCGTCTATGAAGGTCAGTGGAAAATGGCAAAGAAGACCCAGATGCGCTTCGAGCTGCAGTACCTGAACACGAAAGACGACAAGGGCGACTGGCTGGCCGGCCTTCTCGAGTTCTCGTTCGCACCCCACTGGATGGTCACGCTGACCGACACCTGGAACTCGGCCAGAAACGACAACTACTATAACGTGATGGTGACCTATAACCTGAAGTCCAACCGATTCACTCTCGGTTACGGCCGTGCCCGCGAGGGTTACAACTGCTCGGGCGGCGTCTGCCGCTGGGTACCGGAGACCAAAGGTTTCTCTGTCACTTACAACTACACATTCTAAATCCATACGCATGATCGGTCCGGCTCCTCAGCGAGCCGCACAGACATGGCTAAAAAAAGAAGAGAATCATGAAACGATATAACAAGATACTGGCGTTGGCGGCACTTCCGGCAGCCTTGATGATGACCGGATGTGACAACGTTGAAGACGGTCCCGGACGTTTCGAGAAGAAAGACCGTATCGAATCTGACCGCGTGGTGCTCGTCATGGAATTCACCGGACAGCGTTGTCCCAACTGTCCCCAGGGAGCGCAGTCTGTCAATGACATGTACGCGGCCTATCCCGAGAACGTCATCGCAGTCGCCCTTCACCCCTATGACCATATTCTGACCGACTACCTCGGCGTCCAGGATCCCGGCCTCCGTTCTGAGGAAGCCACCGTCATGTACAACTACTACAAGCCTGACGGCTTCCCCGCCGCGGTCTTCAACGGCACCATCATGGACTCAAGCACCGGCGCCTGGAACGGCACCTTCCGCAAGGAGCTCATCAAGAAGCCGCAGGCCGAGATCGAACTGTCGCGAAGCTATGACGAAACCTCGCGCGAGCTCAAGGTGAGATACAGCATCAACTATCTTGACAACGTGCAGACCGAGACCAACATCCAGGTGTGGATAACCGAGAGCGGAATCGTCGCTCCCCAAATCAACGAGGGTACGCCGAAGCTCATCCCGAACTATGTACACAACCACGTTCTGCGCGCTTCGATGACCGGAGACTGGGGTGAATCGCTTGGCGACAGCCACAAGTATGGCGAGGTCGTTCACGGCGAGGCCTCGTATACGCTGCCCGCGGAGTGGGACGCCGAGAAGTGTCACGTAGTGGCCTTTGTCCAGAGAGTATCCGACAAGTATGTCCTTCAGGCCGGAGAGGTCGAGGTCATCGAAGGTGCCGAGGAGGAATAAGAATATAAAACTGTTTTCCATATAACCTATGAAAAGATTCGCTCTTTCATTACTCACGGTGATGACCGTGATGATAGCGCTCGGTCAGAACGCCGTCAGCTGGACCTTCCGGCTGGTCGGTGACGGCACCGACAACCCGCGCGTGGAGGCTACGGCCGCCATCGCCCCGGGCTACCATCTGTATGCTATCGACAATCCCGCCGGCGGCTCGAATCCGCTCGAGTTCTTCTTCGATGTCAAGGGCTGTAAGGTTGTAGGCCAGCCGAAAGCCAACAAGCCCTACACCAAAGAGTTCGACGAGGACTTTGAGGTCAACCAGCACTTCTATTCAGGTTCCGTGACCTTCACCCAGGCCCTGAAGCCGACCGCAAAAGACTATACGGTCAACGTCGAGGTCAAGGGTCAGGCTTGTAACGACGCCGGCTGTACCCGCGTCTTCGGAAGCAAGGAGCTGAAAGGCACCGCACCCGCAGCTGCCGCAGCCGAAGGCAAGGCTGAGGAGCAGGCCGAAGAGGTCGAGGCTCTCGCCGAGATGACCGACTCCCTCCAGGCCAACACACCGGCGCTGCTTCCGGGCGTGAATGTCTCCGGAATCGACGCCGACCAGTCTTGGTGGGACAACGTCGAGGCCGAGTTCAAGGTCTTCGAGGATGACCCCGAACAGCAGGGTCGCTCGCTGCTCTACATCTTCATCGCCGGCTTTATCGGCGGTCTCATCGCCCTGGTGACTCCGTGCGTATGGCCCATGATTCCGATGACTGTCTCCTTCTTCCTGAAGCAGAACAAGTCCAAGTCCAAGTCTGTCGGCACCGCTGCCGTCTACGGCCTGTCGATCATCGTCATCTACGTTGTCCTCGGCCTTGTCGTCACGATGCTCTTCGGCGCCTCGGCGCTCAATGAGCTGGCGACATCGGCAGTGTTCAACATCATATTCTTCCTGCTCCTGGTAGTGTTCGCCATCTCGTTCATGGGTGGCTTTGAACTGACCCTCCCCGCATCATGGACCAACAAGATGGACTCCAAGGTAGACTCCACTACCGGCATGCTCTCCATCTTCTTCATGGCCTTCACGCTGGTTCTGGTATCGTTCAGCTGCACCGGCCCCATCATCGGCACACTGCTCGTTGAGGCTGCCGCAACTTCGAACTTCATCTCACCGGCAATCGGCATGTTCGGCTTCGCACTGGCACTGGCGCTCCCCTTCTCTCTGTTCGCCATGTTCCCGACCATGCTGAAGTCTATGCCTAAGAGCGGCGGCTGGATGAACACCG
>CAZUAK010000122.1:0-5497 GCA_964618395.1 uncultured Sangeribacter sp. | reverse complement strand
CGCCTGCAGAACAAAAATCGCCTCAAGGCTGCGACCCGTGCGACTGCCATTTTTTGAAACGGGGTCTAAAGTCATGCAGGATAAGTTTACGGAGAGGTTTGCTGTCGGAATCATAGATGCGGATAAACGGCGTCCGAGTTATCTCGATAACTTTTATGATGTTGCATCGGCGCCCCATCTCCATCTTCTCCGTCACCGTAATCGTCCACATTTCATTATTCTTGTTTCTCCGGCTATTGACGGCTTTATTCTGTCTTGTGTTGAATCCGAGGCCCTTGATCTTTCCCTATATGGTTTTTCTCCTGTCCTAAAGGAGTTTACTGCACAGACTAAAAACGTCATGAGCAATAAAGACTCCCGATTCAAGGATCTCTTCACAGCACTCCGGGACAATAGGGAGATTAAGTTACTGAAATCCGTTCTCACATATCTGATCAAGGCAAAGTATCTGGCCTCTGACACTGAACTCTTAGAGATATTCGCCCGGAACTGAGCAGATCCTTCTGGAACAACCGCACTCCTCCTTAAACCACCACCATTGTTGCCATCCTTCTCGAAGCTCTGCTAAAGTAAGATGGTTGCAGAATTCTATGGTGTGGATGAGCGCACTATTAAACGCTATGTGCAAGATCATGGTGATGAACTTCGTGCGGTAGGGACGAAAAAATCCCCGTCCCGGCTCTCCGCTTCACAACGGAGATGGCAGGACGGGGAAAACCTAAATGAAGAGGATTTAATTCCGGTTGTAAATAACCTCTTGAAAATTAGATATTTTCAAGAGGCTATTTATTATTTGTGGATCATCTTGTATGTGGCCGTGGTGTTGCCGTCACTGACGATGACGACATAGATGCCGGGCACTACATTGGTGAAGGTAACGGAATTATCAGAGGCAGTGGCCTTCGCGAGTTTGAGTCCGTCAAGGGTATAAAGGGTGGCTGTCATACCTTCTTCAAGTCCGCTGACGATAACCGCACCGCTCTCGCTCCAGAGCTCGTAGGGTCGCGTCTCCACGGTTTCAACACCCACCGGCTCGAGTTCGAACTTGAACTCGGGAACGAACATGGTGTTTCTCTTCTCGCCCACGTTGCCTTTGACATAATGGCCCTCGTCGTCGATAGCCTGAACGTCAAACTCAAATTCGGTCAGATAATCGCCTTCACCGTTGCTGATGCAGCCTTCGCCGGGAACGACGGTCCATACGGTCCTGTCTTCGTTCGGAGTGCACTGTTTGGTGTCGGCAAGGCCGCCGCTTGAACCGAGGGAATACTTGGCCGTCATGGTCACGGGGGCCGACCATGTGAACTCAATGGGTGCCTCCAGGCCTTTGACTACACCGGCGGCTTCGTCTGTGTCGAGTCCGAGCGCTGCGCTGTTGACCGGAACGGGGCTGACGCTGATGAGTTTCGCGATAGAAGAGTACTCAAACGGAGCGGTGCCTCCGGTGAACTCAAGATGATAGCTTCCGCATGCGTTCTTGTGTGCCTTGGTGTCCATTCCGCGTTTTGCCATAGAGTCATAGAACCAGATGTCAAGCGTGTATTCAACGCCTATGGCGAATTCGCGCGTATCCTCATTGCCGCCACAACCGAGCATCGGGTGCTGATAAGACGTGCAGTCAAGGACAGACTCGCCGACATAGTTCTTGCAGTAGTTTCCGTAACCGTAAATCTCCTGGACAGTCTCCTGGTTCCAGACTTCGGTCTCGCCGGTTCCGTCTTTACGCTTCACTTCGGCGATGAAACACTGTATCCATTCGTCCCAGTTGGTGTTGATAACAAATCCACGGTTGCTGTTGAGGCAGTCGATGACCTTGGGGTCGGTTTCCCAATTCATCATGTCCTCACCACCCTCGACGGTCTTCCAGAGGGTGAACATCATCGGGGCGGGCACACCGTCAGGCTGACCTTCCTCACTTTCAAAAGAGTCGGGAGTGTTGAAGAAGTCGAACTTGGTGACTGCGAAGTCGGGACGCGGAGGCTCGGCGTTGGGGTTGATCCACGTTACTTTGAGGGTCTTCTCCATGCTCTCGGTGTCGTTGACCTTGAAGAGGCCCTGCGGGAGCACGCAAGTCCAGATGCCGGAAGGCTCCGAAGGCCAGTCTGCGCTCTCGGTGAACATCATCGGGGTGTCCATGAAGTCGCGGACATCGGCGGTGACGACAGTGCCGTCGCTTTCACGAATCCACTGAACCGGAGTCAGCTCGGGGTTGACCGTAAAGCCTTTGGGGATATCGAGGAAGGTGACATTAGTGTTGAACTTCACGCGGCGGAACGTGTAGTCATAGTTGTTCGTGATGCCGTAAGACGAGTAGGAGAACCCGAAGTCGAAAGTCTCCACATCCGGATTTTCCTCACCCTTCACGGTGAAGGAGAACTCGTAGGCCTCGTTCTCGTACGTGTCGCCCAGGAATGCGCGCTCGGGGATGGTCACCTTGTATGATCCGGCCTCAAGGGGAGTCGCCAGTACGTACGCAAGCTGGTTCATATCCAGGTCCACGCCGTTGAGGGCAAACGTGATTTCACCTGCAGAGAAGTCCTCGACAAGATTACCGGTGACGGCGTCGTAGATGTAGCCGCAGACAATCTTGTGGTTGAGGTTGGCATCCACACCGTACATGTCCGGATCGAAGGTAAGCAAGATGTCGGTCACGGGTGCCTCCACTGTCGAACCGTCGGCGGGCTCGGTGGCGATGATGGGACGCTGGGGAGGTATCACGGTGAACTTGTAGCGCATATCCTCACCCAGTGCACCTCCGGTCGTTCCGGAAATCAAAGCATCCTTGATGACTGTGAATTCGTATTCCTTCTCAATAGTGACGGTCAGGGGGGTGGGAAGGGTGAAGGCGATCTGGTTGTCGGCCAAGGCCTTGCCGTCCACCTCATGGGTGAGGTAGCTTTCAGCTTCGGCAGTTCTGAAGAAGGTCAAAGTGGTGTGGCTGAACGGGTCGCGGATATAGCCGACGTTGGTAAATGTGTAGTCGGGGTTCAGCTTGATGTCGGTCTCACCCTCGCCGAAGGTCAGAATGATGTGCGAAACCGATATCACGTCGCTGTCGGGAGCGGGCACGCAGGCGGCGGGATTGAGGGTGATCGGTTCTGCCGGTACAGTGCCGGTGACGGTGAAGGTACATTCATACGCCTCGTTCTCATCCTTGGGGTCCTTCGTGTTGTAGAGTACACGGGCAGCGAGATAGACGGTATATTTTCCGGCTTCAAGCGGAGTGGTGAGGATATAGGCATACTGGTTATCGTCCAGTGTGGCACCGTTTACCTTGTAGGTCAGTTTTCCGGTAGAATCCTCAACGACCTCGCCGGTCTCGGCGTTCACGATTTTCACTTTCGAGGGTCCGAAGAAAGCATTGTTTTTCTCGCAGGTCTTGAAGCTTGTGTTGAAGATGATTTCAGTCACCGGAGCCTCGACTGTCGAGCCGTTGGCGGGAATAGAGGATTCGATCGGCTTCAAGTCGCCGAGGGGCTTGCGCAACACGAACTTGTAAGAGGCTGACTCTTCAAGGATACCGCCGGTGGTTCCGGACATGAAAACTCCTTTATGGATAAGGAGTTCACATTCTTTGGAAGTGGTCTCGGTCAGTGTCTTCTCCAGGATGATGCCAATCTGGTTGTCCGCGAGGGCCTGACCGTCTATTTCATGGGTCAGGTATGAGTCCGCGCTGGCGGTCGGGAAGGAAGTAACGGTTGACAGGTTGGAGGTCTGACGGATCAAACCGATGTTTGACCCAACATAGTCGGGATTCAGTTTGATGTCGGTGTCGTTCTCGCCGAAGGTGAGCACGATATGGGTCAGGTCAGCGACCAGTTCGCCCTCGGCCGGCACGCAGGCGGTCGGGTTGAGGATGAGCGGCTCGGGATCCGCGTTGTCGGGCAAAATGGTCCAGTCATACTTGATGGCAGGATTGACTGCACCCCCTGCGGATATCAAGGCGTCATTGGCAAAGGCGAGGTGATATTGGGCAGCCTCTTCGACGGTTATCGGGTTCTCAAGGTGATAGACGATTTGGTTGTGAGCCACGGGCTTTCCGTCGATCTCGTGGTCAAACTGTGATTTATTCGTAATGTTTTCTATGACCTTGTATCCCGTGCCGGTAGGGTTGGGGATAGAGATGGAACCGAGTTTCGCCTTGGTGTATCCGGGGTTGATCTGGATGTCGTAGTCCTCTTCACCGAATGTAAAGAGGATGTAGGTCAGGCCTTTTACTGAACCGTTTTCCGCCGGGACGAACTTGTCGAGCTGGAGAGTGAGCTCTGTCGGGGTGCCTGGATTGACGCCGGCCACGGCGCTCCATGCGGTGAAGCCGCATATCGCCATGACGAAAGCCATCAAAGAATAGAGATACTTTTTCTTCATGAAATGAGATTAAAGAGGTTAGGGATAGGGCGATGGAAAACTATATGGGCCGGCCGCTCCGTGTCCATCTTCACAGGGGCGTCGACGTAAGGTATAAAAACGCAGACAGATGACCTCTCACCTTGAAGGTGAAGAGTCATCTGTCCATGTTTTTTTCAGAATTGTAACTTGGAGCCGGTATGGGGACAAGTGGAGGCATGGAGGGAAAGGCGCGATGTCATGATACCGGAATGACGACCGCTGTGTAGGGGTTATACAAGAAAAAAGCGCAGGTATCCTTACTGCTGCCGTTCCCTATACAGAGGCTCTAGCATTGCCCATCGAAGAAGAACGGCAACGTGTAGAGCCTACGCTTGACATGTATAATATGGGCGCGTTCCCGACTGTCAAAAACCGGGAGCGCCTGATTAGACACACCTCACGCATCTACCGTTGCTTCATTCTTGACTTCGACTTTGAATTTGCTAGATTCCTGTATATCAAGAACGAGCGTCGAGTAAACGCTTGTCAATATTATGTTCACATCCCGCCCTCAGGCCCACAATCGGACTCTACCGGCGATTTGCACAGACAAAGTTACGAAAAATTTTCAACCTTCCAACACCCGGACCGAAAAAAAACCGGACCGGAGATAAAAAATAAGTTGAGGACACCTTCTGATTTCGAGAAAGTGCCCTCAGTTCCGATATGGTGAGCGGAAGATTCCGCTTCAAAAAAATGGAGTTTAGTTACAATGGAGCTTAGTTTTATGGAAGGGTTGCCGGTTTAGGGCTCAGTATAGAATCTTGCGAGAACTGACGGAGCCGTCAGAGCGGACCAGCTTCTCGATGACGACACCTTTTGCGTCTGCCGGCAGTTCACGGCCGTCCAGACCGTATCTGACGATGCGGACGACGTCTGCGTCAGACTCCATCTCGCAGACCCCTTCCACCTCATTGTCTGCCGTACCGCTGAGCCACTCCCGTCCGTCCGGGGCAACATAGCGGCTCTGAACCGCCAGGTTCTGCGAGCCTTCAAAGAAGAAGAACAGATAGTGGTAACCGTCTTCTATCTTTATGTCATAGTCCTCATAGTCGACCGGAATCCACTCCGCCTCCATCGCTCCGCCAGGCAAGGGATTGCTGGCGGC
>CAZUAK010000121.1:3036-5518 GCA_964618395.1 uncultured Sangeribacter sp. | reverse complement strand
TTTACGACATTTTTTGAAATTGTCTATGGGAAAATGAGAATATATATTGCTATTTTTACGCTATTTTATTTTGCGGTAAAAGGTAGTAAATGGACATAAAAAAGAGTTGAGCGGTCGCGCGGCGCGATGCTCAACTCTTTGATATTCTTTAACTTACGTCTTTTGAGACTAATCAGTATTCTTCTTCGTTGAAGAAGAAGTCGTCTTTGGAGGGGTAGTCGGGCCAGATCTCTTCGATGGATTCGTAGGTCTCGCCTTCGTCCTCGATCTCCATTAGGTTCTCGATTACTTCGAGGGGCGCTCCGCTGCGCTGCGCGTAGTCTATCAGCTCCTCTTTGGTTGCGGGCCAGGGGGCGTCTTCAAGCTTTGATGCGAGTTCAAGTGTCCAGTACATAGTTTTTATTCTTTTAGGATTATTCTTTATTTTTTTTCACTCCCGGCCTGCGCCGGTCGTTTCTGTTTCTTTCTTTTTTGCCCGAAGCTCGGGCGGCTGCTTTGATCCCGTTTTTAAGAGAACTTCCTTCTCGCATTCCGGAGGAGTGCGTAGGTCTCACTTTCTCAGCTGCGGGGATGCCAGGTGATTTCGGGGACCGAGGCGAGGTGGTTGAAGTGTCGCGCAAGGATGAAGAGGTAGTCCGACAGGCGGTTGAACCACTTCAGGATTTCGAGCGGCACCTCCTCTACCCTGCTGAGGGCCAGGATGCGTCTCTCGGCGCGACGGCAGACCGTGCGGGCGACGTGCGTGTGGGCCGCCAACGGTGTCCCTCCGGGGAGCACGAAGGCGCGTATCTCGGGGGTCGCGTCATCGGTCTCGTCGATTCGCCGCTCCAGCCACTCGATGTCGGCCGGCTCAATGGGCTTCGTGTACGACGGCCCGGCAGGGTCGGTGGCCAGTATGCACCCGATGTCGAACAGGAGGTTCTGGATGGCGAGCAGCGTCTCGCGGATGGCCTCCGGACACTCCGGCTGCGAGAGGACGACCCCGAGGAAGGAGGAGAACTCGTCTACGGTTCCGTAGGCGTCGAGCCTCAGACAGTCCTTGGGGACTCGCTGACCCCCGCAAAGCGAGGTCTCGCCACAGTCACCGCCGCCGGTGTAAAGTCTGCTTTGTTTCATGACAATGTAACGCACCGGCCCCTGAAATGTTGTGAAATTGCAGATAAAAAATATTGTTTTGAAAACGGGGATAGGAATAATCGCCGGAAATTGCGGTCAAGTCAGGGAAAAATGCTATTTTTGCAACAAAGAGACTAAATTGTAGATGAGCGAACAGCCATATATAGTGTCGGCGCGCAAATACCGTCCCGACACATTCAAGACGGTTGTGGGACAACCGGCCTTGACCCATACGCTGAAGAACGCGATCGACTCCGGCCGGCTCGCCCAGGCGTACCTATTCTGCGGACCGCGCGGTGTCGGCAAGACGTCGAGCGCCCGTATCTTTGCGAAGACCATCAACTGCCTCCACCCCACGGCCGACGGCGAGGCGTGCGGCGAGTGCGAGTCATGCGTCGCCATCAGCAAGGGCAACTCCTATAACCTTGTGGAACTCGACGCGGCTTCTAACAACAGCGTCGACGACATGCGCAGCCTTATCGAGCAGGTGAACATACCCCCCACGGTGGGGAAATATAAGGTGTTCATCATCGACGAGGTCCACATGCTCTCGACCAACGCCTTCAACGCCTTCCTCAAGACCCTTGAGGAGCCGCCGGCCCACGCCATCTTCATCATGGCGACCACCGAGCGCCACAAGGTGCTGCCGACCATCCTGAGCCGCTGCCAGGTCTTTGACTTCAAGCGCATCACGGTGCGCGACATGGTCGAGCACCTTCAGTATGTCGCCTCTCAAGAGGGCATCAAGGCCGAAGAGAGGGCCCTGGCCATCATAGCGCGCAAGGCCGACGGAGCCATGCGCGACGCGCTCTCCATATTCGACCAGGTAGCGGCCTCGACCGAAGGCAACATCACCTATCAGGCCACCATTGACAACCTCAACGTGCTCGACGAGAGCTACTGGTTCAGGCTCACCGACGCCTTCGCCAGCCACGACGTCGCCGACGCGCTGACGCTCTACGCCGGGATACGCGAGAAGGGTTTCGACTCACGCTTCTTCATCAACGGACTGGCCGAGCACCTGCGCAACATGATGCTCATGCTCGACCCTCGGACGGCCACGCTTCTTGAGGTGGGACGCGAAGAAGCTGCGCTCTATGCCGAGAAGTACCGGATGTTCGCCCCCGAGTGGTACTACAGCGCCGTGAAGCTGCTGAGCGAGGCAGACCTGAACTACCGCCAGGCGACCAACAAGCAGCTGCTTGTCGAGATAGCGCTGATACGCCTCTCGACCCCTTTTGAGAGCGGGGCGTCCGGTCGCGCGCCCCTACCCAAGCCGCAGCCGATAACAAAGACATCGGCCGCGACCGCGCCGTCACCCACCGTCACCGCCGCAGCCACGCCGCCCGCCTCAGCCCCGGCTCCG
>CAZUAK010000121.1:0-2936 GCA_964618395.1 uncultured Sangeribacter sp. | reverse complement strand
CCGGCGACGAAACCGAGGCGTGTGGCCCAGACCGTCACCTTCAGGCTCAGCGAGGCCGAAGAGGAGAACGCCCCGCACCCCGAAGAGCACGAGCCGGTGAACACCGAGAAGCTGCTCGAGGCACTCACCGCCTACACCCTGAGCGACCCCGAGGCGAAACCCTTCGCCCAGACACTCGCCAGCGTGGGCTATCGCGAGACGGGTGAAGACGAATTCACCATCGAGCTCCCCCACCAGGGACTGATGAGGAGCTTCGAGGCACACCTCATCCGCTTCCTCCCCTTCGTCAGGCGTTTCCTTCACAACGACCGGCTGATGCTCAAGCTCAGCGTCAAGGCCGAGACCGGCCCGCGCAAAGACCGCGGCGAGGTCTTCCGCGAACGCATGGCGGCCAACCCGGTTCTGGACAAATTCCTCAACAGCGGCGACTTCACCGTCAGCTGACCACCCGCCCTGACACCGTCAACACTTTGAAAAAAGCGGGAGGCGGGAGAAGGCAGAGAGTTAAAAATAGTTAATTTTTTAACTATTCATAAGGTCCGGGGGCACACCAGGGGGGTGAAGTCATTAATTTTTCGTATCTTTGCAGACAGAATTCCGGAGGGGACTCACGAGTCCTCTCCGTCTTTTTTCCCTCAAGCCGACCTCCGCCGCCGCGCATGAGGGGAAACAGAGACATATCCAACACCAAACACAGAATGGACAAGCAGAAGCTCAAAGAGTTTGTAGAAAAGCAGTTAGAGGGCAGCGACTACTATCTGGTCGACCTCACCGTCAGCCCCGCGAACGAGATAAAGGTAGAGATAGACTCGGACGGATACGCCGACATAGACAGATGTGTCGAGCTGACCCGCGAGATCGAAGAGGCCTTTCCGCGCGACGACGAGGACTATGAACTCGAAGTGGGGACCAGCGGCCTGACCTCGCCCCTGAAGGTCTTCCGTCAGTATCAGAAGTATATCGGAAAGGACATGCTGATCCAGACCGCCGACGGACGCAAGCTCCGCGGCACCCTGCTGAAGGCCGACCCCGAGGAGGGCATCGTGCTGAGCGTGTTGGAGAAAGTCAAGCCCGAAGGCGCAAAACGGCCCGTGATACAGGAACGCGAGATACCCCTCACCTTCCCCGAAATCGCCAAGGCCCAATACGACCTTCAGTTCTAACTCCGTAGAGCCGGCTGAGAAGCCGGGGGGAACAGGTTTAAAACCTTCCGGCAGACGGGGGGACACCTTCCCGGACCGGGGGAACACCATCAGAAAAAACGAAACACAGATATGGCAAAAAAAGCAGAAACGGTCAACATGGTCGACCAGTTCGTGGAGTTCCGCGAGCTGAAGAACATCGACAAGACCACACTGATAAGCGTACTTGAGGACTCGTTCCGCAGCGTGCTGGGCAAGACGTTCGGCACTGACCAGAACTTCGACGTCATCATGAACCCCGACAAGGGTGACTGTGAGATATACCAGAACCTGACGGTCGTCGAGGACGGCGAGGTCACCGAGCCGGTCAAGCAGATAGGCCTCACCGAGGCACGCGAGATCGACCCCGAGTGTGAGATCGGCGAGGAGATCGCCAAGCGCATCTTCTTCGAGGACTTCGGCCGCCGCGCCATCCTCAACCTGCGCCAGACCCTCCAGTCGAAGATACTCGACCTGCAGAAAGACGCAATCGTCTCCAAGTTCTCCAAGCTCGAAGGCGAACTCGTCTCGGGCGAGGTCCATCAGATATGGAAGAAGGAGATGCTGCTCGTGGACGACGAGCAGAACGAGCTGGTGATGCCCAAGGAGGAACAGATTCCCGGCGACTTCTTCCACAAAGGCGACATCGTTCGCGGCGTCATCCGCCGCATAGACAACCCGACGGGCAACCCGAAGGTGATAGTCTCGCGCACCGACGAGCGTTTCCTGCGCAACCTCTTCAGCCAGGAGGTTCCTGAAATCCAGGACGGCCTGATCACCATCAAGGCCGTTGCCCGCGTCCCGGGCAAGCGCGCCAAGGTGGCCGTCGAGAGCTACGATGACCGCATCGACCCGGTCGGCGCCTGCGTCGGCGTCAAGGGCAGCCGCATCTCGGGCATCGTCCACGAGCTGAGAAACGAGAACATCGACGTCATCAACTATACCTCCAACCCCTCTCTGTTCATCCAGCGCGCGCTGTCGCCGGCCAAGGTGTCGTCGATACGCCTCAACGAGGAGACCCGCAAGGCCGAGGTCTTCCTTCACCCCGAAGAGGTGGCGCTGGCCATCGGCAAGGATGGCCTGAACATCCGCCTGGCCTCGATGCTGACCGGCTACACCATCGACGTCTACCGCGACATCGAGGAGGCCGAGGAGGACATCTATCTCGACGAGTTCCGCGACGAGATAGACGGCTGGGTCATCGAGACCCTGAAGGATCTCGGTCTGGGGACCGCCAAGGCTGTCCTCAACGCCTCGCCCGAACTGCTCGAGCAGGCAGACCTTGAAGACGATACGCTGGCACACGTCATGCAGGTGCTCAGCGCCGAGTTCGAAGAATAAACGAAATGCCCGAGGCCCGGCAGAAAGGCCCAAAACCCATATATGCGCACACAAATAAGTAAAATAGCAAAAGACCTCAACGTCGGAGTCAGCACGGCCGCCGAGTTTCTGCGTAAGCACAAGATCGAGGTGGACGCGTCGAACCCGAACGCCCGCATAGACGAAGAGGCAGTCAACCTCCTCAGACGGGAGTTTTCTCGCGACAAGGATGCCAAGGCGCAAAGCGACACGCTTCGCGAGGGGCGTCGCTCATCGGCGTCTAAGGACCAGCGCAAGGAGCGCCGTCAGACGACGGACACCCTTGAGGAAATCCGCGCCAACCGCCCCCGTATATTAGGCAAAATTGACCTGGAGTCTGCCGCGAAGCCCAAGGCAAAGTCAGAACCCAAACCGGCTCCCAAGCCCGAAGCGAAG
>CAZUAK010000120.1:0-5555 GCA_964618395.1 uncultured Sangeribacter sp. | reverse complement strand
TGTTCATCAGCCGCCCGTTCTGCCGTTTTGTGTGCCCCACCGGTTCGCTGCTCAAGCAAGCCTGATTTTCAAGACCCATATCCCCTTTCTAAAAGTCACAACCTTTCCTCTCTAAGTAGTTCTCTCACTAAGTAGTTCTTAAAAAACGCCTTTATCATGAAAAGTTACCATTGGATAATATTGCTTCTGGCCGCGGCCCTCGTGGCGGTTTCGGTGCGCCTCGCTGCTGTTTCTTCTCCGGAGTCCGGCGAGGGTGAAAGCTCTTCGGACGCTGTCCTGGAGTGTATAATGACACGTACGAGCGTCCGCTCGTATTCTGACCGGCAGGTCAGCGACAGCACGATAGAGAAAATCCTGCGTGCGGGCATGGCGGCTCCGACAGCGGCCAATCAGCAGCCGTGGCAGTTCGTGGTCGTCACGGAACAGAGTCTCAAGGACTCGATAACGGCCTCTTTTGAATATACGAAGATGGTCGAGGGTTGCAGTTTCGCGGTGATTGTCTGTGGAGACATGGAGGACCTCTTCAAGGGTGACATACCCGAAGGGGGCTTCTGGGTCGAGGACTGTTCGGCCGCCTCGGAGAACATGCTTCTTGCGGCCCACGCCCTCGGGCTGGGCGGAGTGTGGTGTGGCATCTATCCCCTTCGCGACCGCGAGGAGACCCTGCGGAAGATCCTCAACCTTCCCACCAGACTGACACCGCTCAACGTGATGGCCTTCGGCTATCCCGCCGCGCCGGTGACCCCGAAAGACAAGTGGCATCCCGATAAGATACACTACAACGCCTTCTGACCCATTAGCGCTAACTAAGACGGGCTTAATCTGTCATTTCATGGCAGAATAAACCATTACCTAATGAAGATACTGCATTTATCTGACACCCACGGCTGTCACAGAAGATTGAAGGGACTCCCCGAGGCCGATGTCGTCGTTCACTCGGGCGACTTCACCATGGCCGGCTCTGAGAGCGAGGCACTGGACTTTATCAGCTGGTTCAGCGGGCTGCCGTATGCACATAAGGTTTTCATCTGCGGCAATCATGACGCATGCCTGTACGAAGCCGGCGTTGACGGCCTGGACACCGATGTGCATTATCTTTACAATTCGGGCATAGAGCTCGACGGCGTGAAGTTCTACGGCGTACCCCTGTTTATGGAGGATGTCATGACCGACAGGCAGTCAGACCATTATGCCGCCATTCCGGAGGATACGGACGTCCTCATTACCCATGCGCCGGCCTACGGCATTTTGGATTTTGACGACATACATTTCGGCTCCAGGGAGTTGCGCCAGCGGTTGGAGGAGATAAAGCCGAGGCTGCATCTTTTCGGCCACGTTCACGCGCAACACGGCCTCACGCAGGCCGGCGTCACGACCTGTTCAAACGGCTCAATCATGGACAAAGCCTACCTCAGCATGAACCCGCCGAACCTCCTCGAGCTCTGACACCCATGACAGACAAGCCCCCGTTCTTTTTGAAACGGGGGCTTGTCTGTCAGTACAGCCTGGAAGGCTGCGATACAATGCTTTGACGGTTTTTTCAGGCCGTAGGCGTCACTCCTCGGTGCGCGATTCGTTGATGAGCTTGCGGATGGACGGGGCGCCGTGGGTCAGTTTCTTGACCGTCAGGTCTTCGTCCACTATCTCGTTGGCCCGAAGGAGCTTCTGCTCTGAGGCCTCGAAGTTGGCCTTGATGTCGCGCAGGGCCTTGATCTGTTTCTCGAGGGCCTCGATGGTTTTGTCGATGCCGGTCGTGGCGGCGAGGAACTTGCTGTGGGCGGCGCTGATGCTCTTGCCGAAGGTGGTGCGGAAGCGGTTGAGCCGCTCCTCAAACCGCGTGAAGTCGTGGCGCTGCGTGCGTGCCTCCTCGAGTTCCTTGACAAGGGCGTATCTGTCCAAAAATCCTTTCTTGGAGGCCTCGGTGATAAGACGCAGGACGGGCAGGAAGAACTGCGGACGGATGACGAGCATCTTGGGGTAACGGTGACCCTTGTCGACTATGCCGGCGTCATAGAGCTCGTTGCCCTGCTCGAGCATCGACACCAGGACGGCATACTCGCACTCCTTCTGCCGGCGGTCCTTGTCGAGTTTGTCGAGGAAGTCGTCGTTCCTCTTCTTAGTGGCGGTGGTGTCCATCTCGTTCTTCATCTCGAACATAACCGAGACATACTCCTCGCCCTCCACATAGTCGCGGAAGATGAAATCGCCCTTCGTGTGTTCCACGGCGATGTTGTCCTTCTCGAAGACCGCATCCGGATACAGGCCCATGCTCTGGGCCTGGGCAAAGAGGATTGAACAGTGCTGCTCGAGGGTCTCGCCGACCATCTTTGTGGAGAGACGCATCTTGAAGTCCTTCAGACGGTCTATCTCCTCCTGCTTGTCTGAGAGCTGACGCTGGTGAAGCTCCTTGAGCTCGGCCTCGCGCTTCTCGGCCACGAGCGCTCCGGACTTCATCTCGGCCCTCAGCTCCGCTATCTCGCGCTCCTTCTCTCTGAGCGCGTTCTGGCCTGAGTTCCGCTCCTCGAGTATCTTGATGCGGAACTCACTGTCCTTATTGCTTATCTGGGTGGAGAGTTCGGAGATGGTCTTTTCCTTAGCGGAGAGGGCGTCGAAGAGCTCCTTGGACTTGCGCGATTCGAGCTGGGCGAGTTCGGAGCTCTTGGTCGCGTCATAACCCGAGATTATCCCCGAGAGGCGGGTGATTTCATTCTGAAGGCGGACGGCTTCCTCGCGGCTCTCTGCGAGCCGGCGCTCAAACTCCTTCTCGGCGCGCAGGCCGATGTTCTGCTCGCGGGCCTTGAACTGTTCTTCAACCTCCTTGATACGGCTCTCTATCTCGCTGTTGAAAACCTTTGTGCGTACCTGAGAGACTATGCTTTCATACGTGCTGTCGTCGACCTGAAACGTCGTCCCGCATTTCGGACACTCTATATCTTTCATATCATATAAACGTGAGGAGGGCCAAAATATTAGGGCGGAAAAGCACCGGCCAGAGCCGCCCGTGCGACTGCCATTTTTTGAAACGGGGTCTTATGTCCATTGGAAGTTTAGGCTATCTTTATCCGCGGAGGATGATGACCGTCATATAGCCGACATAAAGGAGGCAGAGGAGTATGCCCATCCAGCGGCTCATAGAGTGGGAGCGGGTGAAGCGCGGAAGAAGCCACACGAGCATCCCGGCGCCGACGAGAGTGATGAAGTCGAAGAAGCCGACTGTCCCGGCTTCGAGCGGAGTGATGGCCGAACTCAGGCCGATAGCCAACAGGGCGTCTATCACGCAGGCGCCGACGATGTTGCCGAAGGCCAGTCCGGGCTGTCCCTTGAAGGCGGCCGTGAGCGAGGTGACGAGGTCGGGCAGGGAGTTGCCGATAGCCACGACCGTCAGCGCTACCATTCCCTCGCTCATCCCGGCCTTGAGGGCGAGGCCGCTCGCTCCGTCTACCACCCAGTTGCCGCCGAGCACCAACGCACCGAGTCCGCCGATGATCATTACCCACGAGAGCCAGCGGCGGTTGGCCGAAATCTTCCCCTTCCCGGCAGCTTTGGCCTGGTGTGAGGCCGCCACGCCTCCGGACACTGCGGGAGCGGTCACGCCAGACGGCCGGGGACTCGGTGAGCTATCGGCAGAAGACACCGGCGCCTGCTCAGCTTTCGCGCTCTTTATCGTCACCCACATATAATAGCCGAAGACGACTATCAGCATAAGGCCCGATGAGCGGTCTATGATGTTTGAGGACATTCCGTCGAAAATCTGACTGTCCGCCACTATCCACAGCGAAATCAGGGCCACGGCCAGCATCGGCAGATCGCGGGTCAACATCAGCCGGCTCAGCTTCCAGGGCCGGAAAGCGGCCATGAAGCCCACGACAAGCAGGAGGTCGAAGATGTCCGCCCCCACTATGTTGCCCACCGCGATGGCGGTCTTGTGCTCAAGGGCGGACTCGATACAAACCGCGATGTCCGGCATTGAACTCCCCAGGGCGACGACAGTCAGCCCTATGATGAGGCTCGACACATTGAACCGACGGGCCACGGCCACGGCGCCGTCCGTAAGGTAGTTGCCCCCTAAGATAAGGAGGATGATGCCCCCGATGAGATATAGGATGTCAGTCAGCATATAGGTCAATCAGATTTAAAAAAGCCCTTCCAGATAAGTAATGCCCTCCCTGGGGGTGGTCCATGGGAGTCTGTCTCTTTATTTTTTGAACACAATCACACGCTGTTTGGTTGTGAATATATGCTTACATTGATTGCTGAATCGAAAACCATGACCCCGTATGACGCCCCTGTCGGCGCCGGGTCCTTGTGGCCTATCGGAGAACAAACAGCCGATGAAATAATGGCGCACATAGCCGGAATGACCGTGCCGGAGGCCGTGGCAGCGTTGAAACTATCGTCGGCCACGGCAGCGAAGGCCATAAAGCTTGCATACGAGTTTCCCAACAAGGAGACCGGCCAGAAGGCCGTCGAAGCCTTCACCGGCGTCGTATACAAGGCCCTCGACTACCTCACGCTTTCAGAGCGGGAGAAGGCCTACCTCGTCGAAAATCTCCGCATACTGTCCTCCCTATACGGCTACCTTACCCCCGAAGGTTTTATAAAGGCCTACCGCCTCGACTACACAACCCCCATAGCGCCGGGAGACAAGCCCCTGGCGACATACTGGAAGAAGGACACGACCATCAACCTTGTCCGCGAGCTCAAGGAACGGCCCGGAGACGCGATCCTTAACCTTCTCCCCGGCGACGCCGCCAAAATGGTGGACTGGAAACTCGTCAAGCACTTCGCCCCGGTATGGAAAGTAGACTTCAAGGAGCTACGGGACTCCTCCGCGCTCGAACGGCTCGCCGGAGCGGACCCCGACCTCACGCGTCTGCCCGCGGAGGCCTTCAAGACCCCGAACGCCACACGCCTCAAGGAACATCGCGGCCATCTCCTGCGTGAGATGGCTCAACGCGGCATCACCGCTCCCGAAGCGCTGCTGACCCTCGAGACCGACCGGCTACTGCCGCTCGGCACCCCCGACTATCCGGACCACATCGCCTTCCTCATCTGATCATACTGCCCACCGAGAGCACCGGGCCCGGGAACACCGCGCCCGAGATGCAGGCCCGAGAACACCGCACTCATCACAGAAGGTCGAGAATACCGCGCCCAGAACACCACGCCCGTGACACAGGACCGAGAACACTGGTAAAAGCACCTGAGACGCAATTGAAACGTCAACAGACCCACTCTGAAGGCCAACAGACGAACACTGAAAGCGGCAGGACACACACTCTGAAGGCTTCGAAGCGCTATAGATCCCCAAAAAGACGTAAAAAAAATGCACCTTCCAACTCACTGATAAACAACAAGAAGTAAAAAACTTTGAAAAAAAGTCGAAAAAAACTTGCACAGAAAGGAAAAACGCACTAATTTTGCACCTGCAAACGCCTCAAAGACGAACTTGAAAAAGTTCAAGGACTGGAAGGTCATAGTTATTAGGGGTTAAAAATTAGAGGCGTTTTGCGCATGGTGCCATAGCTCAGTTGGTAGAGCAAAGGACTGAAAAT
>CAZUAK010000119.1:0-5902 GCA_964618395.1 uncultured Sangeribacter sp. | reverse complement strand
AAGCCTCTCCCCTTCAACCTAAAACTAACGCCTAAAAACCATGTCCGAGAAACTGCAAGGTATCGTCTTAGGTGTCGTCAAGCATAGTGACCGACACAATATCGTCACCCTCTTTACACGCGAGAGGGGACGCATGGCGTTCCTGTCGCCGGCGGGGGCGGGGCGCAATGCGCGGCTGCGAAACGCTCGGCTGATGCCGCTCAATGTCATTGAGACGGATGCCCGCGTCAATCCCGCCAAGGAGCTCGTGCTGTTGGGGCAGTTCTCCGTCACCACGGTGCGCAAGAGCCTTTATTTCTCGCCGGTGAAACAGGCCCTCACACTTTTCCTCAAGGAGTTTCTCGAGAAGATTCTGCGGTCATCGGCTCCTGATCCTGCCCTGTACGCCTTCCTGACGCGCGCTATAGACATCATCGACCTGACCCCCGACGGACAGGCCGCGAACCTGCATATCGCCTTTCTGGTGAACCTCCTCTACCCTATCGGTATCCTGCCGAACACGGAAGACTGGCAACCGGGCGACTGGTTCGATATGCGCGGCGGTGAGCTGACACCTTTGAAGCCGCTCCACAATGATGTCCTGAGGCCCTCCGAGGCCGCTTTCCTGCCGAAACTGATGCGCATGACAATGAGAAATGCGGCGTGCTTTCGGTTCTGTGCCGAAGAGCGTCGCCGCATCCTCAATCTTTTGATTCGCTATTATTCAATCCATTTTCCGGGACTATCGAGCCTGAAGTCGCTCGATGTCCTTGCCGAGGTCTATCACGGGTGAGCCGGGGGTTTACTCGTGGCCGGCTGAGACCTCGCGGATCCAGTCCTCGTTGTCGAGATACCAGCGGACGGTCTTTTCTATGCCCTCCTCAAACTGCAGGGAGGGTTCCCAGCCGAGTTCGCTCTGTATCTTGCGGCTGTCGATGGCATAGCGCAGGTCGTGGCCCTTGCGGTCTGTGACGTAGGTTATAAGCTCGTCCGAGTAGCCTTCGGGATTCCCGAGCAGGCGGTCGACAGTCTTTATCAGCACGCGCACCAGGTCTATGTTCTTCCACTCGTTGAAGCCGCCGATGTTATACGTTTCGGCGGTTTTTCCGTTGTGGAATACGAGGTCTATGGCGCGGGCATGGTCTTCGACAAACAGCCAGTCACGGACGTTCTCCCCCTTGCCATAGACCGGAAGGGGCTTGCGCTGCCGGATATTGTTGATGAACAGCGGAATCAGCTTCTCGGGGAACTGATAGGGGCCGTAGTTGTTAGAGCAGTTGGTGATGACGGTCGGCATTCCGTATGTGTCGTGGTAGGCACGTACGAAGTGGTCGCTGGAGGCCTTCGAGGCGCTGTACGGTGAGTGCGGGCGGTAGGGTGTGGTCTCGGTGAAGAATGTTTCGCCATACGCCTTCTCCTCAGAGCTGCTGGCCTTTGTTGTGAAGGGGGCCGGTACGCCGCCGGGGGCTGTCAGTTCGAGTGCGCCGTAGACCTCGTCGGTCGAGATGTGGTAGAACCGTTTGCCCTCATACCCCTCGGGGAGCGACTCCCAGCGCTCGCGGGCCGCCTGGAGGAGCGAGAGGGTCCCCATGACGTTGGTGCGGGCGAAGACAAAGGGATCGGTTATGGAGCGGTCCACGTGGCTCTCGGCGGCGAGGTGGATGATGCCGTCGACTTCATAGTCGTTGACGATGCGCCTCATCGCGTCGAGGTCGCAGATGTCGGCCTTCTCGAAGACATAGTTTGGTTTGCCTTCGAGGTCACGGTTATTGGCCGGATGGCCGGCGTATGTCAGTTTGTCAACGTTCACTATCCGGTATTCGGGATACTTGTTGACGAAGTGACGGACAACGTGGTTTCCGATGAAACCGGCTCCGCCGGTTATCATTATTGTCTTCATGGGGTGGGGAGGCGTTAGGGGTTAGGGATGGTAGAGGGAACCGGCAGCTTCGCCGCCGGCACTCAACAGAGCAACCGGGGGGGTTACGGATGGTAGAGGGGCCCGGCAGCTTCGCCGCCGGCACTCAACAGAGCAACGGGGGGCGGGTCTTAGGGGTTGGCGTTAGGGGGTCAGAGCTTCAGGTCCCTGAGGCGTGGGTTGCAGGTGTCCTTGGGCGAGAGTTTGATTTCGTCGGGACTCAGATGCCAGTCTATGGCGAGGTCAGGGTCGTCCCAGGCCACTCCCCCTTCGGTAGAGGGGTCGTAGTAGTTGTCACACTTGTACTGGAACAGGGCCGTGTCTGAAAGCACCGAGAAGCCGTGGGCGAAGCCCCGGGGAATATAGAAGCGGCGCTTGTTCTCGCCCGAGAGGATGCAGGAGACGGACTGTCCGAAGGTCGGCGAACCGGGACGTATGTCCACGGCCACGTCGAGCACTTCGCCGTCTACGACAGAGACCAGTTTGGCCTGCGCGGCCTCCCCTTTCTGAAAATGAAGGCCACGCAGCACACCCCTCGTGGAGAGGCTCTGGTTATCTTGAACGAAATCGACGTCGAGGCCTGTCAGCTCCTTGAAGTCGCGGCGGCTGAAACTCTCGAAGAAGTAACCGCGCGAGTCTCCGAACACTTTGGGTTCGAGGATGTAGACCCCGTCGATAGCCGTCCTTATCAGCTCCATTTATCTATGTTCTTCTTGAAGTCTTCGTATGAGAGGCGGATACCCTCTTCGAGGGGTGTCTGAGCCTTCCAGCCCATGTTGCGCGAGCGGCTGACGTCGAGCAGCTTGCGGGGCGTTCCGTTGGGCTTGGTGGTGTCCCAGAGTATTTCGCCCTCGTAGCCTACGACACGGGCAACGATCTCGGTCAGCTCCTTGATTGTCAGTTCCTCGCCGGTGCCGGCGTTGACTGTTGTGTTTCCGCTGTAGTTCTCCATCAGGAAGAGGCAGAGGTCGGCCAGGTCGTCGACATAGAGGAACTCGCGCAGCGGCGAGCCGTCGCCCCAGCAGGTCACAGTCGGTGCTCCGGAGAGCTTAGCCTCGTGGAAGCGGCGGATGAGGGCCGGGAGCACGTGTGAGCGGGTGGGATGATAGTTGTCGTTGGGACCGTAGAGGTTGGTCGGCATCACAGAGATGTAGTCCGTTCCGTACTGACGGTTGAGGTATTCGCAATATTTGAGGCCGGAAATTTTCGCGAGGGCGTAGGCCTCGTTGGTCTGCTCGAGCGACGACGTGAGCAGGCAGTCTTCGGTCATGGGCTGCGGGGCGAGACGCGGATAGATACATGACGAGCCGAGAAACTGGAGTTTCTTCACGCCATGGCGCCATGCGGCGTTGATGACGTTCATCTCGAGCATCATGTTCTGATACATGAAGTCGGCCGGAGCCTCGGAGTTGGCCATGATTCCGCCGACCTTTGCGGCGGCGAGGAAGACGTAGTCGGGCTTTTCGGTCTCGAAGAATTTCTCAACCTCGGCCTGGTTGAGCAGGTCGAGTTCCTTATGGGTGCGTCCGATAAGGTTCTTGTAACCGGCGCGTTCGAGGGCGCGCCATATTGCGGAGCCGACCATCCCGCGATGTCCGGCGACATATATCTTTGCTTCTTTTTCCATTTTATCTTGTTTGATGGGAGTTCTGGGAGAGCTGGGAGTTCTGGGAGAGCTGGGAGTTCTGGGAGAGCTGGGAGTTCTGGGAGAGTTCTGGAGAACTGGGAGTACTGGGAGAGCTGGGAGAACTGTGATGGGGTCTATTCTTTACTCTTTCTTGGGGAGAGCTCGTCGATGACCTTCAGGAGGTACTGGCCGTACTGGTTCTTCAGCATCGGCTCGGCGTTCTTGCGCATCGTGGCCTCGTCTATCCACCCTAAGCGGTAGGCTATCCCTTCGAGACAGGCTATCTTCAAGCCCTGGCGCTTTTCGAGGACCTCGACGTATATCGAGGCCTCGGCCAGGGAGTCGTGGGTACCCGTGTCGAGCCATGAGAAACCGCGTCCGAGGTTCTGGACCTTGAGACGGTCCTCGTTCAGGTAGATCTGGTTGACCGTCGTTATCTCCAGTTCTCCGCGTGCTGAGGGCTTTATCTCCGAGGCTATCTTCACCACGTCGTTGGGATAGAAGTAGAGTCCGACGACGGCGTAGTGTGATTTGGGCCTGGCCGGTTTCTCCTCGATGGAGATGCAGTTTCCGTCGGCGTCAAACTCGGCGACACCATACCTCTCCGGGTCGTCTACCCAGTATCCGAAGACCGTCGCCTTGTTGTCTTCGCGGGCGGTGCGCACCGCCTCGCGGAGCTTGCCGGAGAAGCCGGCGCCGTGGAAGATGTTGTCTCCCAAGACGAGACAGACGGTGTCGTCGCCGATGAAGTCGCGGCCTATGATGAAGGCCTGGGCAAGTCCGTCGGGCGAGGGCTGTTCGGCATATTCGAACCGCACGCCGATATTCGAGCCGTCACCCAAGAGCCGGCGAAAGGCCGGGAGGTCTTCGGGGGTGGAGATGATGAGTATCTCCCGGATTCCGGCCAGCATGAGGACGGAGATGGGATAATACACCATCGGCTTGTCGTATATCGGAAGGAGCTGCTTGCTGATGCCCTTGGTGATGGGATACAGGCGCGTTCCGCTCCCGCCGGCGAGGACTATACCTTTCATCGCGCTTCGGGGTGTGGGGGTTAGACCCGTGTTCTACTGTGGGTTTTGACCAGTGCTAAACTACGGAGTTAGACCCGCGTTCAAGAAACTACCGTGTTTATTTTACGATTCCTTTTTCGAGGAACTCCTCAAGGTTTGTGCGGACATGCTCACCGGCGCGCTCTACGGCCACCTTCTCCATGTCGTTCTTCACCATGAGGCGTACGAGCTCGTCAAACGAGGTCTTGTTGGGGTTCCAGCCGAGGCGCTCCTTGGCCTTTGTCGGGTCGCCGAGGAGGTTGACCACGTCTGTGGGGCGGTAGAAGTCGGGAGAGACTTCGACAACGACCTTGCCGGTCTTCTTGTCGATACCTTTCTCGTTGATGCCTTCGCCCTGCCACTCGAGTTCGATTCCGGCATAGTGGAATGCGAGGGTAGCGAACTCACGCACGGAGTGCTGCTCGCCGGTGGCGATGACGAAGTCTTCGGGCTTGGGCTGCTGAAGGATGAGCCACATACATTCGACATAGTCCTTGGCATATCCCCAGTCGCGCAGCGAGGAGAGGTTTCCGAGATAGAGTTTCTCCTGCTTTCCCTGCGCGATGCGGGCGGCTGCCAGTGTGATCTTGCGGGTCACGAAGGTTTCGCCGCGACGTTCTGACTCGTGGTTGAAGAGGATACCCGAGCAGCAGTACATGTCGTATGCCTCGCGATACTCCTTCACGATCCAGAAGCCATAGAGCTTGGCTACGGCATAGGGGCTGTAGGGGTGGAAGGGGGTGAGCTCGTTCTGGGGGACCTCCTCCACCTTGCCGTAGAGTTCGGAGGTAGAGGCCTGGTATATCCTGGTGTCCTTAAGACCGGCTTCGCGAACGGCTTCGAGCACGCGCAACACGCCGAGTGCGTCGGCGTTGGCGGTATACTCAGGTACGTCGAACGATACCTGAACGTGACTCTGTGCGGCGAGGTTATAGATCTCGTCGGGGCGCACTTTCTGAATCACCTTCGTGAGACTCATGGAGTCGGTCATGTCGGTGTAGTGGAGGTGGAAATTGGGCTGACCCTCGAGATGGGCAATGCGTTCGCGATAGTCTGATGAGTTACGGCGGATTGTTCCGTGAACTTCATATCCTTTGTCAAGAAGGAATTCCGCGAGATAACTTCCGTCCTGACCGGTTACGCCGGTTATAAGAGCTGTTTTTGCCATAGTATGTAGTATTTGATTTCTTTCTGTGTGGGGGGTGGAGGTGAGAGAGCTGGGAGTTCTGAGAGTTCTGAGAGTTCTGAGAGTTCTGAGAAAACCGGGAGAGCTGGGAGAGCTGGGAGGGTCTACTGCCTTTCGGATTCGAGTTCCCGGTCGATCTT
>CAZUAK010000118.1:0-5938 GCA_964618395.1 uncultured Sangeribacter sp. | reverse complement strand
ACACGAAACGTCCGATACGGCCAAAGCCGTTGATACCAATCTTTGTCATGATATTCTTTTATCTGTGTTTTGGGTTTATGTTTTATTTTCTATACTTGTGAGATGCAGACACTGACACATCCGGTCCCCCGCGTGAATCATGGGCGGTTTCCGGTGGTTTTCTGACTGCAAAATTAATACTTCTTATAATATTAACCTAATTTGGGGTTCAAAAGTTCTCTTCTCGCCTTATTTCTTTCTCGAGATGTTTGAGAAAACCGTGATTCCCGAGAAAACGGAGATTCTCGAACATCTCGGGATAGTCGCGATTCTCGAAAACCCGAAGAGATCGAGGAATTCGATAGGATCGAGAAACCCGGGGGTCGAGAGGAGAAGCCCGGGCGACAGCGTCTTTCTTCACTCGGCGGGCTGGGACAGGATGTTCTCGAGTATGTCAAGCGCGTCAGAGACGCTCTTGACATTGCTGAAGATGAACGAGTTTCCGGCCTTTGTCTGGCGCGGACGCACCCTCATGACGTTCTGCTGGATATAGCGCAGCATCTTCGTGAAGGCCTTGCTCTCATAGTATGCCTTGTTCTCGTCCTTGACAAGATACGTATACATGACACCCTCCTTGAGGATTATGCGCTCCACTCCCAACCGGCGCGCCGCCATGCGGAGCGGTACGACCTTGATAAGCTCGTCGGCACAGACGGGTATCTCTCCGAAGCGGTCTTTCAAGTGTTCCCTGAAGGTTTCTATCTGTTCGGGGCGCACCATGTTGTCCAGTTCCTGATAGAGCGAGAGGCGCTCGCCCTCCTGCGGAACATACTCGGCCGGCAGCCGCAGCTCCAGGTCGCTCTCGACGACACAGTCAGCGACATATTCTTCCTCGCCGCGCGAGACTTCCTCAAAGGCGTCGGCAAATTCTTCTGTCTTCAGCTCTGTGATGGACTCGGCCAGAATCTTCTGATATGTCTCGTATCCGAGGTCGGCGATAAATCCGCTCTGTTCGGCGCCGAGCAGGTTTCCGGCGCCGCGTATGTCGAGATCCTGCATGGCGATGTGTATGCCGCTGCCGAGGTCCGAGAAGCTTTCGATAGCCTGCAGACGGCGTCGCGCGACGGGTGTCATCGCACCTCCCGGGGGTACGAGAAGATAACAGAAGGCCTTGCGGCTCGAACGCCCCACACGCCCGCGAAGCTGGTGAAGCTCGCTGAGGCCGAAGTTCTGGGCATTGTGGACAAGGATGGTGTTGACGTTGGGCATGTCCACTCCGCTCTCGACGATAGTGGTCGAGAGGAGGACGTCATACTCGTGGGCGGCAAAGTCCAGAATGGCCTTCTCAAGCTGTTCGGGAGGCATCTGACCGTGCGCCTTGACCACCCTTACGTTCGGAATGAGACGCTTGAGGGTCGCCTCTATCATGTCGAGGCTTTCGATACGGTTGGAGATGAAGAAGACCTGGCCGTTGCGTGAGAGCTCGAAGTTGACCGCTTCGGAGATGAGGTCGTCGTCATATCCCCCCACGGTGGTCTCGATGGGCTGACGGTTTGCCGGCGGGGTGTTGAGCGACGAAAGGTCCCTCGCCCCCATGAGTGAGAACTGAAGTGTGCGCGGAATGGGGGTGGCGCTCAGGGTCAGCGTGTCGACGTTCGATTTCATCTGGCGCAGCTTCTCCTTTACCGACACGCCGAATTTCTGTTCCTCGTCGACGACGAGCAGCCCGAGGTCCTTGAACTTTACGGTCTTGCCGATGAGCTTATGGGTACCGATGAGGATGTCAATCTTCCCTGCCTCCAGGTCGGCCAGTATCTGTTTGGTCTCTTTGGGTTTCACGGCACGCGAAAGGACCTCGACACGGACGGGGAAGTCCTTGAGGCGCTCGGTGAAGGTGCGGTAGTGCTGCATGGCCAGGACAGTCGTGGGCACGAGCACAGCGACCTGTTTGCCGTCCGTTGCGGCCTTGAAGGCGGCGCGTATGGCCAGCTCGGTCTTGCCGAAACCGACGTCACCGCAGACAAGGCGGTCCATGGGCCGTGCCGATTCCATATCGGCCTTGATGGCTTTGGTGGCCGTCAGCTGGTCGGGGGTATCTTCATAGACGAAACCGGCTTCGAGCTCGTGCTGGAGATAGGAGTCGGGCGAGAAAGCGAATCCCTTCTCGCGGCGACGCGCGGCATAGAGTTTTATGAGGTCGCGCGCGATGTCCTTCATCTTGGTCTTCGTGCGCTCCTTGATCTTCTGCCAGCCCCCGCCGCCGAGGCGGCTTATCTTCGGGGGCACCCCTTCTTTTCCACGATATTTCGACAGTTTGTGAAGGGAGTGAAGCGAGACCAGGATGAGGTCGTCGTTCTGATAGACCAGCTTTATCATCTCCTGGGGATGGCCGTTGGTGGCGGTCTTGATGAGGCCGGCGAAACGGCCGATGCCGTGGTCTATGTGAACGATATAGTCGCCGACCTCTATCTGGCCGAGTTCCTTGAGGCTGAGCGCGAGCTTGCCTCCGCGCGCGCGGTCGCTCTTCAGGTTGTATTTGTGGAAACGGTCAAAAATGCTGTGATCGGTGAAAAAACAGTTTTTCAGCTCGTTGTCCGAGAAGCCCTCGTGTATTGTGTTCTGGACCGGAGTGAAGCGGACATCGTCGCCACGGTCTTCGAAGATGGCTTTCAGTCGGTCGTTCTGATAGGCGGCGTCACTGCAGACCATAATCGTGTAACCCTCCTTCTCGAGGCGCATGAAGGAGTCGGCAATGAGGTCGAAGTTTTTATGGAACAGGGCCTGGGGAGAGGTGTCGAACCTGATGACGGTGTCAGCCGGGAAGTCGGCCTTGGGTTCTCCGGGAGAGAACTGAACGAGGTTGAAGTCACCTGACCGCGCGTCGAACTTAGCGGCGTCGACGATGTTCTCCATCGCGTCGGTCTCCCCCTCGCCGGCGAGCAGGGCGGAGTTGGAGAGATGTTCCTCGCCTATGGCCTTCAGGCGCTGGTGAAGCCAGGAGAAGGAGGAGCAGAAAATCGGTGTGTCCTCACCGGCGAAGTCTATGAGGGAGTAACGCGTGCCCTTCCCGCTTTCAGTCCCGGGGGGGATGAGCGAGGCGGTGTCCACCTTTTCTTCAGAGAGCTGCGTCTCGACGTTAAATGTGCGCAGGGAGTCGATCTCGTCGTCAAAGAAGTCGGCGCGGTATGGGACCTCGTGTGAGTAGGAGAAGACATCGAGGATGGAGCCTCGGCGCGAGAACTGGCCCGGCTCATAGACATAATCCACTTCCTGGAATCCCAGCTCGCGGAGCTTGGTGACGACATCGCCCATGAGCATCCGGGCCCCTTTTTTAAGGACGAAGGTCGACTCGGCGAGGTCTTCGGGAGCGGGCACCTTCTCGGCCAGTGCCTCGGGATACGTGACGACCCAGTGGAGGTTCGGGTCGTTTCGCCAGGCGTTGAGGGTCTCGGTGCGCAGGATACGCGCCGGAGCGTCAGGCTGTCCGTATTTTATCGAGCGCTTGAAACCGCTCGGAAAGATGGCGACCTGTTCAGGGCCGACAACCTGACAGAGGTCATGATAGAAGTATCCAGCCGAGTCGGCGTCGTCGGTGATGATGAGCGCGGGGCTTTTCTTGTTGACGAAGCCTGCCAGAAGCATGGCCGGGGCCGAGCCGGTCAGGCCGGTGAGGGCGACGCGACGCTCCTTCCCGCTCAAGGCCTTCTTGAGGGCCTTCATGCGCGAGGGGGTTGCGAAAAGATTGTCTGCCTCTTTGAGATTCACCATACTTCTGATTTATTGCTTATTGTCATTTTCGGACCTCTTCCCGGTCCCGAGGCGTATCACAGCCCTTGTTTCAGGAAAACGGGATCTCTCCGTTTATTTCTTCCCCTCTTTCGGAGCGAGGATTTGCTTATAGGCGCCGGAGTTCAGTATTTCGAGGGCCTTGTCCAGACCGGGGTCGCGTCTGAGGGTGACGATGTTTTTTCCGCGGTCATAGAATTTTATCTGGGCGAGGTCTTCGGCTATATACTGGCTTATCTCCTCGCGCTTCAGCTTCAGGTCTTCGGCCAGGTCAATCTGGAGCGACTTTTCGAGCGAGTCTATCTGCGAAGAGATTTCATCGTTCATATAGCCTTCGTCGGTGAGCATCTTTCGCAGACGGGGCATGATATCCTGCCATGTGCGGTTATACTTCAGCGAGTCTTCTATTGCCCGTTTGGAGAAGTCGGCATACATTTCGTCGGTGACGACGATGTCTTCAGGACGGTCGGGGAGCTCGTTCTTGGCTGCATACTCTACGGCGTAGTCGAAAATCCGGTTTCCGGTGACCAGGCTGTAGAGAAGCTGTGAAGGCTGGAGCCAGGTGACTGTGGAGTCGGGGGTGAGGCCGCCGCCGTCACGCACGATTCGGCCGCCGCGGGTGCGGTACTCGTTTGTCAGCGAGTCGGGGGTGCGCGCCACGGTGCCGTCTTCATTGCGGCGGCTGTAGTCGAGGGCCTGGAGAAGGCGTCCGGTGGGGAGGTAGTATTTGTCTACGGTGACTTTCAGCACACCGCCATACGGGAGGTTGCGGGTGGACTGGACGAGTCCCTTGCCGAAGCTGCGCGAGCCCACGAGCACGGCGCGGTCAAGGTCCTGAAGCGCGCCGGCCATGATTTCGGAGGCCGAGGCCGAGCCGCCGTCTATGAGCACGACGAGCGGAATGTCCGGGAGCATCGGCACTTTGGAGGTCCGGTAAACCTTATCCAGTTTCGAGTCTTTTGAACGCGTGGAGAGGACCTGTGTCCCTTTGGGAAGGAAATTGCCCAGGACATCGATGGCGCTGTTCAGCAGGCCGCCGCCGTTTCCCCTGAGGTCAAAGACAATCTGCTTCACGGCCTCGTCGGAGCTGAACTCCTTGAGGACTTTCTCCACCTCGGCCGGAGTTGACTCTATGAAGGAGTTGAGCGATATGTAGCCGGTGTTTCCGTCGACAACGCCGGCATATTCTATGCTGGGGCGGTGTACGCTTTCACGCACGATGTCGATGGTTTTCAGAGAGTCTTCCTCCCACGGACGGACCACCTCGACACGCACCGTGGTTCCGGGCTGCCCGCGAAGAAGTTTCGTTACCTCCTGCCCTTTGGGATTGACCACGTCTATGGTGTCTATGCGGACAATCTTGTCTCCGGGGCGCAGGCCGCTCAGCGCGGCGGGAGAGCCTTCCATGGGGAAGGTGATGTAGGTCACGCCGTCGCGCTGCTGGATATAGCTGCCGATGCCGGCATACTCGCCTGTGGTCAGGCTGCGCAGCGACTCGCGGTCGTCGGCGCTGTAGTATTCCGTATAGGGGTCGATGGTCGAGAGATAGGCGGCGATGGCGGTCTCGAAGGCTTCGTCGGGACGCGTGGAGTCCACATAGTTCTGCTCCACCTCCTTGACGATGGAGTTGAAGATGGTCAGGTTCTCGGTGACGGCGGTGTCGTGGCTTTTGGTTGCGGCTTTGTCTGCGGCGGCTGTGCCGGCGCAGACCGTCAGCAGCACGCCGGCCGCCACCACGGGGAGGATGTATCGGAGATTCATTGGTTACTTGTGCGGATAATCAACCGAGAAGTGCAGACCGCGGCTCTCCTTGCGCTCGCGTGCCTGTCGCATGATGAGGTAACCGCAGTTGATGAGGTTCCGCAGTTCGCAGAGCGCGCGCGAGGGTTTGCTGGTCTTGAACAGCTGCTCGGTTTCGTTATAGAGTATGTCGAGGCGGTTCCACGCCCGGTCAAGGCGCAGGTCGCTTCTGACGATACCAACATAATAGCCCATGATCTGGTTCACTTCCTTGGTCTCCTGGGTGATGAGGACCATCTCTTCGGGATGGGTCGTCCCCTCGTCGTTCCATTCCGGAACGTCGTTTCGCCAGTCATAGCCCTTGACGGCTTCGAGGGAGTGGCGCGCGGCCGCGTCGGCATACACCACCGCCTCGATGAGCGAGTTGGAGGCC
>CAZUAK010000117.1:0-6051 GCA_964618395.1 uncultured Sangeribacter sp. | reverse complement strand
TCATCAACATGTATCTCAACCGCTTCGACTTCCTCAACAACGCCGTCGGCATCAAAACGGCCGCGAATGTATACTTCGGCAAGGAACCCGGAGACTTGAAGGCCGAAGAGGCCGCCATGCTCATCGGCATGCTGAAGAACCCCTCCCTGTTCAACCCCCTACGCCACCCGGAACGCACGCTTGAACGCCGAAACGTCGTCATAGACCAGATGGTCAAGGCCGGCAAACTCACCAAGTCGGAAGGAGACTCGCTCAAGCAGCTCCCCTTAGGTCTCGACTATCACAAGGTGGACCACCGCGAGGGCTACGCCCCCTATCTGCGCGAGGAGATACGTCACCTCATGACCGCCAAGAAGCCGGTGCGTCCCAAACGCTCCGACTATGACTCTCAGATGGCCTACAACATCGCCTGGGGAAACTACAACACAGACTCTACCCAGTGGGAACAGAACCCGCTTTACGGATGGATAGAGAAGAACCCCAAGCCGGACGGCAAACCCTATAACCTGTATACCGACGGCCTTAAGATATACACTACCATAGACGTGGCCATGCAGCAGTTTGCCGAGGAGGCTGTCAACAAACAGCTCGGCGGCACACTCCAGCCGGCCTTCAGCCAGGAGAAGCGCTCCAACCCCAACGGACCGTACACCACAAACACTGCCGAGCTGAGCACCGCCGGCGTAAAGCGACTTATCCGCAACGCCATGCGGCAGACTGAACGCTGGCGCGTGATGAAACTCGCCGGCATGTCGGAGGCCGAGATGGAACGTGCCTTCCATGTCCCCTACACCATGGATGTCTTCACCTGGACGACAGAACGAGGCGCCGACGGTGTCACCCGCTATGTCCCCGGAACGAAGACAGTCACCATGACCCCCTACGACTCCCTGCTCTACATGAAGTCAATCCTGCGTGTCGGATTCATGTCCATGGACCCGAAGAACGGCTACGTGAAGGCATACGTAGGCGGACCGGACTTCTACCACTTCCAGTATGACATGGTCTCGACCGGCAAACGTCAGATCGGTTCGACAGCCAAGCCCTTCCTCTACTCACTGGCGATGGAACAGGACTTCACCCCCTGCTCGACATTCCTCAACACCCAGCCGACTTTCGGAAACTGGTCACCGCGAAACAGCGGTTCTTCAAGAATCGGCGACATGGTAGACCTCCGCTGGGCCCTCACCCAGTCGAACAACTGGATATCCGCCCGGCTCATCGCCGAGCTGCAGCCGATAAACCTGGCCAACAAGATGAGGATGTTCGGACTGACAGGCTATATCGAGGCCACGATGCCTCTGTGCTTGGGAACAGTGGACGTACCGGTCCGTGACATGGTGGCGGCCTATACAACATTCGCCAACAAAGGTGTGCGCACCGATCCCGTATTTGTCACCAGAATCGAGGATGACCAAGGAAACGTCATCTACTCAGCCACACCCCACCGCACCGAAGTACTGTCAGAAGACGCCGCCCTCAAGATGGTGTCGATGCTGACCAACGTAGTCAACGCCGGTACCGCCGCCGGACTGCGTTCGAAATACGGCATATCGGCAGAGATGGGAGGCAAGACGGGTACGACCAACTCAAACTCCGACACTTGGTTCATCGGCTTTACGCCTGACCTCGTGACCGGCGTATGGATAGGCGGTGAGGAACGATATATCCACTTCAACTCCATGGCCCTCGGCCAGGGAGCAAGAGCGGCACTCCCTATCTACGGCTACTACATGCAGAAGGTCTATGCCGACAAGAAACTCCCCTACTCCCAGGAGGCCAAGTTTGACTTCCCTGCCGGCTACTCACCGTGTGGAGGTCAGTTATGGGTTTCGTCATCGTCTTCTGACAACGTATCTGACGAAACCGTCGAAGGCGTCTTCGACTAACACCGGAAACAACGCCGTTTTACCCTCACAAACACAGACATCCCCGTGTCCAAGTCCATAAAAGTACGCGACCTCACACTGTGTGACGAGCGGGAACCCTTCTCGCTGGCCAGACTGTCGGATGAGAACCTGAAGAGGCTCCTCCCCACCTATCGTGACGCCCACTTCCATATCCTCGAGCTGTGGCGTGAGGATCTGACGGATATCAGCGAGAGGAACATCGACGAGTCGGTGTGGGAGAGGTTACGCTCCGTAGAGAGGGAGTTGGCAGGGGTCTCCCTTCCGGCTGTGCTTTCAAACGTAAAGACTCTTTTGGGAGACGGAGGCCACCCGACGATTGATCTTGACAATGCCTGCCGAACGGCCTTTGAAAACGGCCTGGACGTCATACGCATAACGGAAGACGAAAACGACACGGACTTGCTGAAACTGGCCATAAACAAGGTTACTGAACTCGGCGGACTCCCTGACGCCGCTCTCCGTTTCTTCATGGACGAGGAGGAAGAGACTCCTGTCATTGTCGAGGAGAAGAAAGGTTTCCTCTCACGGCTCTTCGGCCGCGAGAGGAAGGAAGAGATTGTCCGGGAGCTCAAGTATGGTGACGAGTACTATGTCAGACGGGCGCGGGAGCTCGAACAGGCCGGGGCTAAGATACTCACGCTCGAAGACAGCGCCGGGCTATTGACACCTTCGCGGCTGTTCTCTTTGATGCCTAAACTGAAGATATCGCTGAAGATTCCGGTTGACATTTACGTGCCCTCGCTCAGACCGGAAATGGCACTGGCCAATGTCGTCATGGCCATAATAAAAGGTGTCGACATTGTCGACACCTCTATATGGAGTTATGGAGGACCGATGGGAGGTCCGTCGATTGAACTTGTGAGCTACTTCTGCCGCAAGTTGGGACTGGAGCTTGACGTTGACCTCAAGGCCGTCGGCAGTCTCAGACGGTCCATGTCCGAAATCGCATCGGGACTTGATCTCCCCACTGTCAAGGAAGAGAGGCCCGACATTGCGCCGGACCACTTTGAACAGTTGCTCGAGTCCATGCCTTACGAAACCGACTCGGAGTTTGACCGTGCGCTGACGGCTGCCGGAGTCAACGACGAAGCGACATTGCTCGATGCCTGTCAGAAGATTGAATCCTATTTCGGATTCATCGGTTAGACAAGGTGAGCGCGCCAGTATGCCGGATCTCCGGGCAGTAACGAAACGACCGGTATGTCTATCATCGTGTATGCACCCGGGGCGAGACGCTGGGTTGCGCGTGCACAGGCCACCAGCACCTGAGCCGTGAGGGCCGGGTTGTTGATTTTCATGTCGAACTCAAACAGCTGATTGTGGGTCTCACCCGACACACCTTTGCGGACCATGTTCACACCGTGGCCGACGTCGTTGAGAGCGTCGACAGAGTCCACCTGAAAGACATGGGTCTCATCGTTTACGAAATAGGGATCAGCCTTCACCGCAGCCTCAACCTTTTTGAAATCCACTCCGGGTTCGAGCTCGACGTATACCATACGGCGATGGATGCCCGTGCCTAAGGGAATAGTCATCGAGAGGGCGTCACGCACACCGTCGATAGACTTGACGGCAACGCTGTGGCCCATCGAGCGGCCGGGGCCGAAGTTGGTGTAGGTCACACCCTTGGGTGCTATGGCCTCCATGAGGGTACGCACGACCGAGTCGCTGCCCGGATCCCAGCCGGCAGAGATGACAGACACCGCCTTGTGTTCCTTTGCCGCTGCGTCCAGCGAGGCGAACAGTTGGGGAATCTGAGTGTGGATATCGAAACTGTCGACGGTGTTGATGCCCAACGCCAGAATCTCGAGGGCATGTTTCTCGACCTCTCTGGTCGGAGTGGCGAGTATGGCCACGTCAACGTCTTTGAGTTCGGTTATCGAACCGACCACGGGGACTTCTGCCGGTATACCGGCGCGGTCGGCGGGATTGCGCCGAACGACGCCTGCGATTTCAAAATCCTCGGCCGCACGGAGCGCCTCGAGTGAGTAGCGGCCGATGTTTCCATAGCCGACAATTGCTGCACGAATCTTCTTCATTTTTATATTATTTGAAAGAAACTCTGTTCATATAACATTCCAAAAACATTTTTTATCATGACAGCCATAAAACTATGATGTCTGTCTTAAACTATGATGTCTGTCTTTTCGGAATATCGAACATTACACGGCAAACAAACAGACCTCGTTTCCACAACGTGTCACACCTCTGTCAATCCCTCCGCTAAACGTCCGATTGGCATATGTCGCGGAAAAGTTGTAATTTTGCAGGATAAATGTGGCCGTCTTATATGGCGGCTTGCTGAAAACATGCGGCGTATTCCGCTTATTTTCAGTCGTTAAACCTATAATCATGGACTGGTTATTCACTCTGCTTTCTCCTCATCAGCTCACCCTCGCGAGCACTATCCTGCTCTACTCTTTCGTGATTTTCGCCGGTATCTACCTCGGCAAAATCAAGATATTCGGCGTGTCGCTCGGCGTGACATTCGTCCTCTTCGTCGGTATCCTGCTGGGACACTTCGGCTATGAAGTCGAGGGCAACACGCTCCACTTCCTCCGTGAGTTCGGACTCATACTGTTCATCTTCTCCATCGGTATGCAGGTAGGTCCCGGCTTTTTCTCCTCGTTCAAGGAAGGGGGCATGAAGATGAACGGACTGGCGCTTATCGGCGTGGGACTCAATGTGGCCATAATGCTGGCCATCTATTTCCTTCAGGGAGGGTCCGACGGCCAGACGTCGCTGCCTCAGCTTGTCGGAGTCATGAGCGGTGCCGTCACCAACACCCCCGGGCTCGGTGCGGCCCAGCAGACAGTGCTTCAGGTCAACTCTGACGCCTACAACATCAGCCAGCAGATGTCAATGGGCTACGCCGCCGCCTACCCCCTCGGTGTCGTCGGCATCATCGTCACCATGATAGTCCTAAAAAAGGTCTTCAAAATCAACGTCAAGGAGGAGATTGAAGAGATTGAGAACGAGAAAAACGACTCTCAGCTCGCCCCGCATATCGTCACCTTCAAGGTGACAAACGACCTTATTGAAGGCCTTTCCA
The DNA here is from genome assembly GCA_964618395.1 of uncultured Sangeribacter sp. GTDB lineage: Bacteria > Bacteroidota > Bacteroidia > Bacteroidales > Muribaculaceae > Lepagella. The sequence goes on along the minus strand of CAZUAK010000117.1, from coordinate 1,089 downwards.
TCAGCAAGCTCCATACGCTCATCAACTGCAACTTCGTCATTTCTCGCATTGAGAAGCCGGACGGGAAGGTCATCATCCCGACCTCTGCCGATACTCTCGAGCACGATGACCTGGTGCTTGTGGTCTGCTCTATCCAGGACGAGGAGATTTTCAGACGCTTCCTCGGCCAGGTTGTCGAGAAGACCTGGGAGATGGTCCAGGGACCGGTCGTTTCGCGCCGAATACTTATCACCAAGCCGGAATATAACGGTGCCAAACTCGGCTCGCTGCGCCTCCGGAACGGTTATAAGCTCAACGTGACGCGTGTCTACCGTTCGGGCGTCGACCTGGTGGCGACCTCCAACCTCCGTCTTCAGATCGGTGACCGTTTGACTGTCGTCGGCAAACTCGCGGACATTGACCGCCTTGCAGAGAAGTTGGGCAACTCAGTCAAGCGTCTCGACGAGCCCAACCTCATCACGATGTTCATCGGTATCTTCCTCGGCATACTTGTCGGCAGCATACCTTTGCAGTTCCCCGGCATGTCGGTGCCGATGAAACTGGGCCTTGCCGGCGGACCGCTTGTCGTAGCCATCCTCCTCTCGGCCTTCGGTCACAAGATTCACTTGGTGACCTATACCAACTCATCGGCCAACCTACTGCTGCGCGAGATTGGCATCTGCCTCTTCCTTGCGTCAGTGGGTATAGCGGCCGGAAAGGATTTCGCCGCCACGGTCTTCAACGTTCGTGGGTTGACATGGGTTGGCTACGGTTTCATCATCACCGTCGTTCCGCTGATAGCCATCGGCTGCATAGCGCGAGCCAAATACAAGATGAACTACCTCTCCATCATCGGTATGATGTCTGGTAGCTACACAGATCCCCCGGCGCTGGCCTATGCCAACAAAGTAGCCAACAACGACTCTCCCGCTGTCTCCTACTCGACCGTCTACCCCCTGACAATGTTCATGCGAGTCATAGTCGCCCAAGCCATAATCCTCTGCTTCTTATAGAAGATACGCAATTAGAATGTAGGGTCGCGGCCTGCCGCGACCGCGTAAGATACTGGAGCTCATACCTTTGCTCTCAGCCACGCGGTCGCGGCAGGCC
>CAZUAK010000116.1:5005-6156 GCA_964618395.1 uncultured Sangeribacter sp. | reverse complement strand
ATTTGGCGTATATGTTGGGGAAATGGCGGCGGGTCTCCTCGGGGTCCTTGTGGGTGACGTCGAGATACACGTGGTCATCACCGTTGAGCTTCATCTCCGAATCGATGGCGCGGGCCACGATGTCGCGCGGAGCAAGCGACAGGCGGGGGTCATACTTGTGCATGAACTCCTCGCCGTCAAGGTTGCGCAACACGGCGCCATACCCGCGCATGGCCTCGGTGATGAGGAAGGAGGGGCGGTCTCCGGGGTGATAGAGCGCCGTGGGGTGGAACTGGATGAACTCCATGTCGCGCACTTCGCCCTTGGCGCGATAGACCATGGCTATGCCGTCGCCGGTGGCTATCAGGGGGTTGGTCGTTGTGGTGTAGCAGGCGCCGACGCCGCCGGTGGCCATGACTGTCACTTTGGCCAGGAAGGTGTCCACACGGTCATATTCCTCGTCGAGGACATAGGCGCCATAACAGGTGATGTCGGGTGTGCGCCGCGTCACTACCTTCCCCAAGTGGTGGGGCGTGATGATCTCGACGGCGAAGCGGTTTTCGTATATGTCGATATTGGGATGATTCCTGACGGCCTCCATCAGGCCGCGCTGTATTTCGGCACCGGTGTTGTCGGCGTGGTGGAGGATGCGGAACTCGCTGTGGCCCCCCTCGCGGTGGAGGTCATACTTTCCGTCATCGTTGCGGTCAAAGTTGACCCCCTTCTCCACCAGGAAGCGTATACCCTCCGGAGCATTGCGGACAACCTGCTCTACGGCTTTGGGGTCGGAGAGCCAGTCGCCGGCCACCATTGTGTCGTGGATGTGCTTGTCAAAATCGTCGACTTCGAGGTTAGTCACGCTCGCCACTCCCCCCTGGGCCAAAGCCGTGTTGGCCTCTTCAAGTGTGGTTTTACATACAATCGCCACGCGGCCGTGGTCGGCCACCTTGAGCGCGTAGCTCATCCCGGCGATGCCGGAGCCGATCACAAGAAAATCATATTTCTTTACCATCCTGCATTAGATTTAGCCCCCTTTGACCCTCCGGACCTCAGCTGGGAGAGAGCGTGAAGCTGACTCTCAGAAAGTGTCTAACACAAAATTACAAAAAAAAACGATACCGAGGTCAGAAAAGGCGCAGATAACCGTATAAGGAGTAGATAATAACCGTATA
>CAZUAK010000116.1:0-4905 GCA_964618395.1 uncultured Sangeribacter sp. | reverse complement strand
AGTAGATAATAACCGTATAAGGAGTAGATAAATGAAAAGGGCCAGCGTTTTGTGCTGACCCTTTTCATTTATCCTTCTGTTTTTTTCGCTCCGGTTGTGTCATCTACGTTCTGACACACCCGGCAAGGAATTCAGAGCTTTATCTTCTTGGCGATGTCTTTGGGAACGGCGTCCTTGTTGACCATCACCGAAATTGTCTTTTCGAGGAAGAAAGGCTCGGAGACATAGATGTATCCGCCGTAGAGCTGGTTGGTGTCCCAGGAGTTCTTCACCTTATAATAACGGTTGCCTTCCTGGTCGGTGGCGTAGCCGATGATGGTCATGCCGTGGTCATCGGTGGTCTCGCGGTTGTCGAAGGTCGTCTGGCGGGTCTCCTGGGTGACGGTCTTCTCCTTGACCGGACCTTTGATGTCGAACTGTTTCTCCTCGCGGTCCTTGTCCGAGAGCTGCACCCAGCGGCTGAGCTCGGTGCCGTCAAGGTCACCCTCCTCTACGGGCATCGGCAGGACGGCGTAGCCCTTGCGCCACTTGAAGCCCCCTTCGCTCACGTCGGCAGCCCAGCCTACGGTATAGCCGTTTTCGAGCGCGTTGTCAACTACCTTCTTCATCTCGTCCATGGGTACGTTCATCGATTCGGCCCACAGCCAGTTGTCCGGTATCTCGATGGCGAAGGGTTCGTAGAAGGGATGGTGAGTGTAGCTGGTGATGCTGATGAAGTCATCGGCGTCGAGTCCCATCTCCTTGGCGAAAGACTTCGGGGTGTATGTCTTTCCGTTATAGGTGAAAGTCTCGGGCGCCTTTCCGAGATAGGCGTCGAGAATGGCCACGTATCCCGGAAGCCAGGCGGTGGAGAGTTTCTTTCCGGGGTTGGAGTTGATGGCGTCGAGATAGGCCTGGAGGGCGGCGGCCATTTCATAATGGGCATGCTTCTTCTCGCCGTAGTTCAGACCGGTATAGGCCTCCTCGGGCATGACACCGTAGTTTTTCAGCCCGTAAAGGACATCGGCGAAAGAGCCTCCCTGGGCGAAGTTGATCTTGCCCCCCATGCGGATATACTTCTTGGCTTTGTCTATGTAGCAGTTGCGGACCGTCCACATCTCGGAGAGGTCGAGCTCGGGACCGCCGTGGCGCATGACCTCGTCTTCAAGTACCGACGAGCCGGAGAAACACCAGCATGTGCCGGACTTGTTCTGGTCCTTGACCGGCGTGGTCGGGATGATCTTCACATCGGTAAAGATGAACCCGGTCGAGTCGGGAATCTCGATCTGGGGATCGTCACAGGCGGGAGCCTCCATATATGTAGCCCCGGCGCTGAGGGCGCCGAAGACCATGGCTCCTAAAATGATTCGTTTCATAATGTCTTATAAGGTTAATTTGAGTTTCTCATCATCAAGGGTGATACCCACAAAATGGGCACCTACCCGAAAAGGTTTTCTAAGCAGCGAAAATACAAAATTTTTCTCTTTCCGCCAAATCCGGCGCCTCCGGCCGGCCCCTTCCGTACCGGTCAACAACCTGTAGATAACTTGTAGAAAACCGCCCGAAATCCGGTTGATAACCTGATGAAAAGCCGTCGAAATCTTTTCAATATCTTCGAGAAGATATATTTTTATTTCTCAGCATTTTGATTATACCGCAACGCTCCTGAAACATGCAATAGCTGACCGGAAGAAAGTTGTGAAAAGTTTTCGACACACCCGGCGAGGTTTTCCGACCCTTTTTCTACAGGTTTTGACCGTCATGATGATATTTTTTTCTAACTTTGCGTCATATCTGCATTTTGTAGAAAAACTCCACATCAGCTTGAAAATGAGTTATCGCAATTGTAGATATCATGTCAATAAAGTCGACTGATTTGTCAACAACCATAACTTCCAAATATTTTGGAAAAAAGTTATTGGCACTTATCTACAGGCTTTATTGTTGTTATTATCTTTTTTTAATTCTTTAATTCATTATTTATCTCCTTAAAAAGAAAATGAAAAAAGAAGCTGACATCGCGAAGACCGAAGGTCCCGACGAACAACTCATAGACGAAATCATGCGTCTCAAGAAGGAGCGCAACGCGGTCATCATGGCCCACTATTATCAACGCGACGAGATCCAGCGGATAGCGGACTTTATCGGCGACTCGCTCGCGCTCGCACGCCAGGCCCAGAAGATAGACGCCGACGTCATAGTCATGTGCGGTGTACATTTCATGGGCGAGACGGCCAAGATCCTGTGTCCCGACAAGACTGTCCTCATCCCTGACACTGAAGCGGGGTGCTCGCTGGCCAACAGCTGCGACCCGGCCGAGTTCGAAAAATTCGTCAAGGCCCACCCAGACCACACTGTCGTCAGCTATGTCAACACCTCGGCCGCCGTCAAGGCCCTGACCGATATTGTGGTCACCTCGGGAAACGCCCGCAAGGTCATCGACTCCCTGCCGGCCGACGAGAAGATAATCTTCGGTCCCGACAAGAACCTCGGCGGATATATCAACAGTGTGACGGGACGCGACATGCTTCTCTGGGACGGTGCCTGCCATGTTCATGACCGCTTCTCTATCGACCGTATCATGGAGATGAAGAAGGAACATCCGGGGGCCAAGGTCCTCGTTCATCCCGAGTGTCGCCGCCCGCTCCAGCTGATTGCCGACAAGGTCGGCTCGACGGCTGCCCTGCTCGATTTTGCCGAAAAAGACGAGGCGCAGGATTTCATCGTGGTGACCGAAAGCGGAATCCTCTTCGAGATGAGGCGCAAGTGTCCCGGCAAAAACTTCATCGCCGCCCCGGCCGAGGATGCGGAGTGTCAGTGCAACGAGTGCGAGTACATGAAGCTCAACACGCTGACCAAACTTCGCGACTGTCTCCGCGACATGAAACCGGAGATCACCGTAGATCCCGTGATAGCTGAGAAGGCCGTCCGCCCGATAGAGAGGATGCTCGCCCTTTCGTGAGATGTAATTGATAACCAAGTTTGATAGCTCAATATTTCAGAACTACTCATTATCGATTAATTAAAAAGAACCACTTATTTTTCTGTGAAAAAGAAATCAACCATAGAGTTGACCCTGATGACTCCGGGAGAGGCGGCTGCGGCGCGCAAGCTGCCTCTCGCGGTGCTTCTGGACAATGTCCGCTCGCTCCATAACGTGGGGTCTGTCATGAGGACTTCTGACGCTTTCGCGGTCAGCGAGGTCATCTGTGGCGGCATAACCGGAGTGCCTCCGCACCCGGAGCTCTCCAAGACCGCCCTGGGGGCTGAGGAGAGTGTGGCGTGGAGGCACGTCGAAGATGCGGCTGCCGAATGTGAGCGGCTGCGGGGTGAAGGATGGCGCGTATGCGTGCTCGAACAGGTTCACGGCAGTATACCGCTCGAAGACTTCCGCGCCCTCGCCGGTGAGCGTTACCTGCTGGTGCTCGGAAACGAAGTCGAAGGGGTCGACCAAAGGATAGTGGATATGGCCGATACCGTGCTCGAAATACCCATGCACGGAGCCAAGCACAGCCTCAACGTGGCCGTCAGCGGAGGCATTGCCCTCTGGGCCCTCTCGACCGCCGTCCGCACGGTCCTATAAGACACATCACCAATAGAGACATCCCTGCGGGATATTCACATTGGTCACAGCGTAAAGGATCGAAGTTCACTGACAGACTGAACCCGGATAAGGCTCAAAGTGTTGTCTGTAACAGAACGTTACATATAGACTTTATGAAAAACATAGTGATAGTGGGCGCATCGTCAGGCATTGGGCTCGGTGTGGCCGAAGCGTTGGCCTCGAGAGGCGTACGCGTCGGACTCGCCGCCCGAAAGCTCCCCGCGCTCCAGGAACTGAAGAAGAAATATCCCGATAATGTTGAATACCGACGCCTTGACGTCACCGATGACAGGGCCCCGGAACACCTTCAGGAGCTTATCGCCAAGCTCGGAGGGATGGACATTTACGTTCATATCGCCGGGATAGGGCATGACAATCCCGACATGAACCCTGATCTGGAGGCTGACGTTGTCAACACGAACTGCACAGGGTTCGCACGCATGATAGCGGCCGCCTACGACTACTTCTCCGCCCGTCCCGAAGGTGGCTCGATAGTGGCCCTGACTTCGGTCGCCGGTGTTCGCGGCATGGGTGACTTGACTGCCTACAGCGCATCGAAGAGATTCGACTACACCTATCTCGAAGCCCTTGACCAAAGGATAAAGAGCAAGGACCAGGACATCACGTTGACCGACATCCGTCCCGGCTGGATACGCACGCCTTTGCTTGATCCGGAGAAGAAGTATCCCTTGGAGATATCGCTCGGGGAGGCTGTTCCGCAGATTATCCGCGCCATAGTGCGTCGCCCGCGCTATGCCTATGTCGGTCCCCGCTGGGGCGTGATAGCGGCCCTGGCGCGCACCATCCCGCCCTGTCTCTGGCGCCGACTCGGCGGCATCACCGGACGCCTCTGACCCCGGTATCCGAGTCTGCCACCGTATCCCCGTTCATATCTTCCAACAGAATCACTTTTTTTAAGCCTGTATTTTGCTTTATAACATGTTAAATATCAGTTATATATTTTTATGTTAATAAAAAAATTAGAAAAAAGGAGAAAAAAATTTGGTAGAATAAAAAACTTGTAGTAATTTTGCAGTCGCAAACGGGAGTTAAACCCGACGAGCAAAAGACTCCGTAGCTCAGTTGGTAGAGCAAATGACTCTTAATCATTGGGTCGTGGGTTCGAGCCCCACCGGGGTCACTTGAAAAGAGGAATCGGCAAACCGATTCCTTTTTTTTGTTGATGCGCAAATACGGTTCCTTTTTGTGTGTCAGAGCAAATGCCTCACCGTGTCTATTAAATGGCATTGGGTCGTGGGTTCGAGCCCCACCGGGGTCACTTGAAAAGAGGAATCGGCAAACCGATTCCTTTTTTTTGTTGA
>CAZUAK010000115.1:0-6340 GCA_964618395.1 uncultured Sangeribacter sp. | reverse complement strand
CCTTCTGCTTTTGGCGGTCTTTATCGGAACTCTCTGCTCGTGTGGCCGTGCATCCTCTTCTGCAGAGACATCTGCCGACAAAGGGAACGACTTGCATCATGCCCGTATGCTCAGGCTATGGGACGAGGAGGGATACACCGTCGCGGAGGTGCTCACCCCCGGTGACACGTCGAAGGTGCTGACGCGATATGTCATGGTGCCCAAAGACTCGGTCCTTCCGAAAGACCTGCCCGAGGGCGTGCTGCTCCGCACTCCGCTCGAGAGGATGATAGTCTTCTCATCGGTCTATACCGACGCACTTGACGAGCTCGGAGCCTCAGGTAGCGTGGCCGGCATAATGGACTCCCAATACATGACGACCCCCTCGATTCTCGAGGGACTGAAGTCCGGAAAGGTTGTCGACTGCGGTTCTTCAATGGCGCCGACGCTGGAGAAGATGATAGCCGCCAAGTCTGACGCCGTCGTTTACTGCCAGTATGAAGGGATGGAGATAAACGGCCTCGAAAGGCCCGGCATACCCCTGGTGACGATGGTTGACAACTACGAGACCGATCCGTTGGGAAGGGCCGAGTGGCTGCTCTTCCTCGGTCAGTTGACCGGTCAGCGCGAGCAGGCCGAAAAGATTTTCGGAGAGGTCAGCGCCCGCTATAAGAAAGTGGCCGACGAGGCTATGCAAAACGGGAATCGCCCGAAAGTCATGACCGACAACCTCTACCAAGGCGTATGGTACGTCCCCGGCGGGAAAAGCTATCAGGCCAAGCTCATCGGGGATGCCGGAGGCGACTACATACTCAAGGATGACTCCTCGACCGGCTCCCTCTCCCTCTCGCTCGAAGAGATGATGGTCAAGGGGAAGGATGCCGACATTTGGATGTTCCGCTCCTTCTCTCCGGTCGGTAGTCTTGAAGGCCTTCGCCGCGTAGACTCGCGTTACTCCTCCTTCCCCCCTTTTAAGAGCGGCGAGGTCTATGAAGCCGACTCCTCAGAGACCGACATCTTCTCACTCTCGGCCTTCCATCCCGATGAAATCCTCGCCGAGTATTCCAAGATATTCAAAGGCGGGGAGGGAAAGTATTATAAAAAACTGAAATGAGAGCATCACTCCGATACCGAACACCCTTGGGGATAGTGCTCCTGGTCCTGCTGTTGGTCGTCGGGATGGCGGCCATGATGTTCATCGGTCCCGTGAAGCTGCAGGTCTCGGAGGTGATTGACGCACTGCTTGGGAAAGGGGAGGACACCATCGCCTACACCATAGTCCGCGGCTCGCGCTGGCCCATGGCGGTCACGGCCGCCCTCTCCGGTGCTTCACTGTCGGTGGCGGGCCTCATCATGCAGACCGTCTTCCGCAATCCCCTCGCCGGTCCGTCGGTGTTGGGTATCTCCACCGGTGCCTCCTTGGGCGTGGCACTGGTAATGCTCGGCGCGGGACGCTTGCTCGGCGAGTTTGTCCGCCTCGGTGCATTCATAGGTGCCCTGACGGGTGCCGGAGTGGTCATCATTGTCTTGGTGGCCATGTCGCTCAGGGTGCGGAGCAACGCCCTGCTCCTCATCGTAGGCCTGATGGTTTCATATCTCGGAGGGTCCCTCATATCGCTGCTCAACTTCTTCGCTCCCGCCGAGAATATCCGATCATACGTTGTCTGGGGGATGGGCAGCCTCGCGGCGGTCGGTCCGGAAGAGCTGACACCGTTCGTCATCTCGATCGCTGTCCTGCTGGTCGTCTGCCTCTTCCTTATAAAGCCATTGAACGCCATGTTGCTCGGCGACACATACACCCACAGCCTCGGTTACTCCGTTGTCCGCATACGTGTGTTGCTGCTGATAGTCTCCGGGTTGCTGACCGCCCTGACCGCCGCCTATTGCGGGCCCATCGGTTTTATCGGCATGGTGGTGCCCCATCTTGTTCGCTTGCTGATAGGCACCGGCAACCACCGTCTGCTCATACCCGCCTCCATCATCGGCGGGGCAGTGCTGATGGTCCTGTGCGCGTTGGTCAGCGTGCTCCCCGAGCGCGGCGGCATAATCCCGATCAATGCCATAACCCCGGTCATCGGCGTGCCCGTCATCCTGCTCATAATCCTCAAGCGCAACAAAATCGCCTCATGACCCCATGCATCAGTCAGCCCAGTAGTCATGCCCGCAAGTGATATGAACAAAACACCAGCCATAGAAGCCTCCGGCCTCACGATAGGTTACCGCAACCGTATCGTGGCCGAGGATGTGAACTTCTCCATCGGGAGGGGAGAAGTTGTGGCCCTTTTGGGACGTAACGGCTGCGGAAAATCGACGCTGCTGCGTACGCTCACCGGCACTCAGCCTGCCCTCGGCGGAGAGGTGAGGCTAAACGGGAAGTTGCTCGGCGACATTACCCACAGAGAGATGGCGCGGTCAGTGGCCGTTGTGGTGACCGACAAAGGGGCCGACACTTACCTGACCGCGGGTGAAACCGTTGAGTTGGGGAGGCATCCATACACAGGCTTCTTGGGGCGGCTGACAGAGGAGGACAGGAGGATAGTCGAGGAATCGATGCAGGCCACCGGATGCCTTCCGCTCAAGGACAGGGAGACCGACACGTTGTCTGACGGAGAGCGGCAGAAGGTGTCGATAGCCCGCGCGCTGGCCCAGACGACCCCCGTGATGCTGCTCGACGAGCCTTTCTCCTTCATCGACGTGGCGGCGAGGCTCGAGCTGCTTTCGCTACTGAAACGCATAGCGGCTGAAAAGCAGACCACCATCATATACTCCACCCACGATGTCTCACAAGCCTTCCGTTATGCCGACACGCTTCTCTGTTTCACCACAGAAGGGAAAGTGGTTTGCGGAAAGGCCCGGGAACTGACCGAGGCCGGAGTCCCCGAGAAGCTGTTTCCTGCAAAAGATATTGTTTTCGACCCCCGTATTTCGGACTATGTCCTCAAGACATAGCCCGTTCAGCAGATTCTGTAAACGGGTCCGGAAATGTCAAGATAAAATTAGCACTACTTATGGAAAAGATAGAGAAGAGGTTGTTCATGCTGAAGCAGCCGAACTTCCCCGATGAGAAAGAAACCGACGGTTTCTATTATAACCTTGCCAACAGGCTCGTCACCGTTGGCGAAAAGGAGGGACAGCTGAAATGGTGGGGCGAGAACCTGATTCAGCGGATGGCACTCTGTGTCATCGGGTACTATCAGGACATCATCGCCGACGCCGGGATATGGCGCGGATTTATCAACGAGATGCGCCGCCTTTACGGTCGTACGCTTCCGTTTTTCGAGATAGACAGCGAGAACTATATAGACTATGAGCTGAACCCCGAGGATGTACGCTTCCTTGTCTGGTACTCCGCCGCCATGCAGGATGACCTCAAGCGCGAGATGTATCCCCTGGACGAGAAAGTGAAGCGCCTGGGCGAGATATGGTTCGGCGTGCTTGAAGCGGCATACGAAGAGGCCCCCGAGCCGGAAGGGTACCGCATGACCCACGAGATGGAGATGCATGCCCTCGAAGACCAGGAGGTGCTGATGCACCTTTCCCAATGGGTATCGTCCCAGTGCTGGCTCATCACTCCGGCCGACGCGCTGACCATGCAGCAGATAGTCGCCTCGGCCGACACGAAAACCGAAGAAGGCCTTCAGAGTCTCCAGGACAAGGTGCACGAAGCCTTGACTTCGCAGCCCATCGGTCCGCTGGCTCTTTACCTTCGCGAGTGGATGTACCTCTTTGTCGAAGACCGGATGCCACCGGTTCCGCGATCCGGAGGCGATGATGAGGAGAAGAAGGAATATCCCGGCTACCGACCCTTCCTCGAAGCAACAGGAGGTCTCCCCGTGAAGACCTTCGCGACATACGACGAGATGAACGCCTTCCTGATTGAGGTACTTGGGTGGACACCCGGCGAGAATCACCTCTCGCAGCTGGAGTTCGATGAGAATTTCGTACTGATGGTTGAGCCGGAGAAGGGCCTGCTCGTAGCCAAGAACATAGCCCGCAGTCTCGCCATCCCCGGGAATGCCCTCTATGACAAGGACTATGCCTCACGTCACTCCTTCTCGCTGCTGACCCGCCGCGGACTGTGCCCCGGTGACCTTCTGCGGTATGTCTGCTCAAACGGCTGGTTGCCCGATGCACGCTTCCCCGGAACGGATGACTATAAGTTGGTGGCTGACAACTGGGATTTCATTGCCCGCTGTTATCTTGAACTTTACTATCGCGGTGACTGACTATGAATAGAAATCTTTGCAGACTATTCCGTAAGGCAATAGCCTCCTCCATTCTCGCCCTGGGGATTTCCTTCAGCATCTGTGCTGAAAATAAGCTGACCACTCGTGAAGGTGTCGGACGGCTGACCCTCACGCCGCTCGCTGACGTCATCGCCGTCACTGAGACCGGGGACAGCCTCATATATACCCCCGACATGATGGGCGGGGTGTATTTCGCTTATCCGGGAGCTGAGGCGGTCACGGCTACCGTGACTGCACCTCCGAAGGGATATAAGCCATTTTATGTCAGTCATTACGGCCGTCACGGCTCGCGATACCTCATCTCGGACAAGGACTACGAAAACGTGCGCAGGATGCTCGTAGACGCTCAAGAGGCCAATGTCCTCACGCCACTCGGACAGGATGTCCTTGTGCGTCTGGACTCGGTGATGAAGGAGACTTCGAGGCGCGGAGGCGACCTCACGCCGTTGGGGGTCCGACAGCACCGCGGGATTGCCGAGCGTCTCTACGACCGCTATCCGGAGGTGTTCAAAGGAGAGCCGGAGGTCTCGGCGCGAAGCACCACCGTAATCCGCTGCATCCTTTCGATGGATGCCTTTTGTGAGAGGTTGAAGGAGCTCAACCCTTCAATCCGCACCACACGCGAGAGCTCCGACCGGTATATGGATTATCTCAACTATCATACACCGGAGTCTAACGCCTTCACCGGCGGAGACTGGCGCATTTATTACCGCAAGTTCGAAAACTCACGTGTGAAGCCGGATGCGTTTGTCCGTCGGCTGATTAGCGATGAAAAGTACATTGACCGCCACGTGGACCCGGCGGCTCTGATGTGGGGCCTGTACTGGCTTGCAGCCGACTCACAGAATATAGAGACTCCGGTCAGCTTCTATGACCTCTTTACGCCCGAGGAATATTTTGGCCTTTGGGAGGCCGGAAACTATCATAATTATGTCGTTGACTCCTCCTCGCCTGAGAGCGGGGGACTGGTTGTGGAGAACGCGCGCAACCTACTGAATAACATCATCGACAGTGCCGACGCGGCGATAGCATCGGGTAAAAACTCCGCTACGCTCCGTTTCGGCCATGACGGAAATCTCCAGCCGCTTGCGGCTATCCTGCAACTCGAAGGGGCGTGTCCCGTTGAGCCGGATGCCGAGAAGGTTTATCAGGCCTATCAGAATTTCCGCGTCACGCCGATGGCCGGCAATGTCCAGATAATCTTCTTCCGCAACAAGGAGGGTGACGTCCTTGTCAAATTCCTTCTCAATGAGCAGGAGATGCGTCTGCCGATCGAGGCCGTGACAGGCCCTTACTACCGCTGGGAGGACGTCAAGCGTCTCTATGGGGATGTGTTATAATGTGAGGTGCGTCCAATTGTAGGGACATGGCGTGCCATGTCACCCCTAAAAATCAGTCGGTTACAATTTAGACATGGCACGCCATGTCCCTACAAATCAATGATTCCGTCATTTTGACACACCCCCAAGTCGAGGCTGCCAAATAAAGCTCTCAAGCCCCCAAAAGTTTCATCGTTGCGAGCCTTCGTCGTGTGGTTTTTTTGGTCGTTGCGGGTTTGTAATCCGCAACGACAAACATCCCAAGATAAAGCATTGTAGCGCAGGCTTCCAGCCTGCCCGGATCTGCGTGAGATGAAATCTTTTAAATCCCTGGCAATAAGAGTTATACCTAAAAACGACTGTTTCCAATAAGTTAACACCAATGGCGGTAAGCCTGCGCTACAATGCGTTAGGGTTCGATTTCAACACCGAAGAATCCCATAATAAACATGGAAACAAACTTTTTTATCACGGATAGTGGTTTAATCAAAAAATTTCGTAACTTTGCACGTGCAGACCGACTCGCAGAAGCCCCGGTCCGGGGTAACGTGGAGTGGGTTGTAGTTAAATACATTAAATAAAGCGTTTATCCGCGCTGATTCTTGACGAATCGGAATTCTCGCAAAATTTCTACTCATGTCAAGGGTCGAGCAACGGTAGATGCCCGTGGATATGTGATTAAGATGCCTTCGGCAAGTCACCTTGAGAAAGGTGAGGCCGAATGCTATTGTTGCATATACAAGCGTGGGCTTCTGCGTTGCCGTCCGACATGAGTAAGGCAATGCGAGAAGCCTC
>CAZUAK010000114.1:0-6347 GCA_964618395.1 uncultured Sangeribacter sp. | reverse complement strand
GCTTGACCATCTCGACATAGCTGACCCATGCCGGGACGGGGATGATGACCTCGTCACCGCTGTTGATGGTGGCCAGCAGTACGTTGCAGAGCTCCTGCTTGGCGCCGTTGCCGACAACGATGCAGTCCGGGGTATATTTGAGGCCGTTCTCGCGCTCGAGTTTGCGGCAGACAGCCTCGCGCAGTGAGAGGTAACCGGGGACGGGAGAGTAACGGGAATAGTTCTCGTCGATGGCGCGCTTTGCGGCCTCTTTGATGAAGTCGGGGGTGTTGAAGTCGGGCTCTCCGACCGACATGTTGATGACGTCGATGCCGGCGGCACGCAGTTCGGCGCTCTTCTGAGACATGGCGAGAGTGGCCGACGGAGAGAGTTTTTCAACTCGGTTTGAAATCTGGATCATTCCGGGGATGGTATAGGTTTTAAGGTTTTCAGGGTTAGAGGAGGCGGACCTTGGCTTTGCGTATCATCTTCCAGCAGCCGTTTTCGAGGACGGCGGTGCCGGACGATTCTGTGATGATTTCCGAGGCATCGTCGGCCGGGACTGTGCTGTCGACGATACAGCCGCCGTCGAGCCAGTGTGCGGGGTTCTCGAGGCTGCGGTCTACGACCTCGGGGGCGTTGACGACGCGGAACGAGCCGGTGTAGCCGTCTTCGGTCTCAAGGCGGTAGACGGTCCCCTCGGGGTTCAGCTGGCGGTCGGCGCGCACAAAGAGGCCGTTCTTGTTTACGCGTCCGAGGTAAAGCGAGCGCATGGTCACGTTCTTACGCGGGGCGACGGCTTCGGTGACGGTGTCTTCCTGACGGCTTTCGGCCTCGGCCTTTGAGAGGCGGAGGCTCTCGAGCTGGGTCTGGGCCTGCGAGAGGCGGTTCTGAAGAGAGTCAACGGAGGCCTGGAGGCGGGCGTTCTCCTCGCGGACGACGTCGAGCTCGGCCTTGACCTTGCGTATCTTTTCGTTTTTGCGTTCAATCATGAACTCGTGCTCCTTGCGGCTGACGGTGTCGGTGGGGACGTATGCGGGGGCCTCGTCGGCAGTGTCCTTCTTCTCGCCGCCGCCGATTTCGTCACTGCTGTCCTTGGCCTCTGCGTTGTTGCCCTTCATGGCGCGGGCGGCATAGATGACGAGGACGATGACGACGATGACGAGCAGCACGAGGATGCCGACATATATCCATGTCGCGTTTGATTTCTTCGGACGGACGGCGTCGAGGTCCTCGGCGGGAGCGGGCTCGGGTTCGGCCAGGGTGGAGTCGAAAGCAGCACCATCGGCCATTCCGGCCGCTATCTCGTCGGCGACGGCGTCAGCCGGCTGGGCCGTAGCCTCGTCGGCCGCGGTCTGCTCTAAGGTAGGCTCCTCAGGCTTCTCTGCCGGCTTCTCGGTGGGCGGAGTGACCGTCATGCTCTTGAGGTGCTTGACGGTGCGCGACTTAGAGCCCTTGCCGACCGGGTCGAGCCCCGGCGACTCAAGGAAGGTCTCGCTCCAGTACTTGACAAGGCGGTCCTTGTCCCACGAAGCGTAGTCCTTGGCCACGGCCACGGCCTCGAACTTCTTCAGGTTCTCCTTCTCCTTCTCGTGGAGGCTTTTCTTCAGCTCCTCGACAGACTTCGGGAGGGTCTTTATGTCGTCAAGATAGCCCGAGCCGTTGTTGACCCAGCGGAGATAGTTTTTAGCGGTTATGGCACGTGCCTGCTCCATCTCGGCGTCCGTGACGGCCTTGGCGCCGGCGCACACTCCGAGTATCAGCGCGATTGTAAGAATAAACTTCAGTTTCATGACGGGTTTCATGATTTGCAAAAATCCTGTTCAAAATCCTGTTCTTAATGTGCAAAATTAACCAATATTCTCACATCCTGCAACCTTTTTTAGCATATATATTGTTAATTTTGCAGACGGTTCTCAAAATCAGGGACCGCGATCACCAATTCTGAGATTTATGACTCCCTTTGCTTTCGCCCGCAACATCCCCTCATATCTTCACTTTGGCGCGAGGTTATCCCCCTCAACAATAAACTATACGCCCCTGGTGCGCCCTCTGTTCGTCTCCAGGGCCAAGGCCACTGACCGCTTCGCCACCGAAGGCGACGAGATTCAGCGGCGCCTCCTGCTGTCGCTGCTCCGGAAGGCCGCCCAGACCGATGTCGGGCGCCGATACCACTTCGGCACTATGGCCACCGACCGCGACGCCTATCAGGAGTACCGCAACCGCGTGGCCCCGGTCGAGTATGAAGACATACGCCCCGACGTGATGAGGATGGTCAACGGCGAGCGCGATGTCCTCTGGCCCGGGGTGGTGCGTGACTTCGCACAGTCTTCGGGCACCTCAGGCGGCAAGTCCAAATACATCCCCATCACCCCCGAGGGATTGCGCGTCAACCACTATCAGGGGGGCTTCGACTCCGTGGCCCATTATCTGAGGCTCAACCCCGAGAGCCGCATGTTCTCCGGCAAGGGGTTCATCCTCGGGGGGAGCTTTGCCAACGAGCTGCATCCGACAAACCCCAAAGTGCACGTCGGCGACCTGAGCGCGACGCTCATAAACCGCATACCCGCCGGGGCCAACATCTTCCGCATCCCCGACAAGAAGACGGCCCTGATGACCGACTGGGAGGAGAAGCTGCCGGCACTGGCCAAGGCGGCCGAGTTTGCCGACGTCACCAATATCTCCGGCGTCCCCTCGTGGTTCCTGACTGTCATCAAGACCATCTGCGAGAGCCGCGGGGTCGAGAAGATTTCGGACGTGTGGCCCAACCTTGAGGTCTTCTTCCACGGGGGCATCTCCTTCGAGCCCTACCGTGACGAATACCGCACGCTCACCGACCCGTCGAAGATGCACTTCCAGGAGACATACAACGCCTCGGAGGGGTTCTTCGCGGTCCAGAACGACTTCTCCGACCCGGCGATGCTGATGATTCTCGACGCCGGGGTCTTCTTCGAGTTCATACCCGTCGAGGGGGGAGACCCCGTGCCTGTGTGGGAGGTGACCAAGGGTGAGGTCTACGAGCTGCTGCTGACGTCGGTCAACGGCCTGTGGCGCTACCGCGTCGGCGACACGGTGCGCGTCGAGTCTGTCGCGCCGCTCAAGATACGTATCGCAGGGCGCACCAAGAGCTACATCAACGCCTTCGGCGAGGAGCTGATGGAGGATAACGCCGAGCGGGCCATGGCGACCGCCTGCTCACAGACGGGTGCGTCGATACTCAACTATACGGCCGCGCCGAAGTTTGCCGACAACGAGCACCGCGGGCGGCATCAATGGCTGATAGAATGGGAGAAAGAGCCGGAGTCGATAGAGGAGTTCGGCCGCATACTGGACACGGAGCTGAGGGCCTTGAACTCGGACTATGACGCGAAGCGCAACCATACGATATTCCTCGACCCGCCGGAGATACTGACGGCCGAGAGGGGTGTCTTCGACCGCTGGCTGCGGTCTGCCGGCAACCACAAGTTAGGGGGTCAGAGGAAGGTTCCGCGCCTGTCGAACACGCGCGACCTGCTCGAAACGATACTCGCGCTCCAGGGTTAACCTCATCATCAGTTGCGACGGAGGCGGGCGACCGGGATGCCGAGGCGGTCGCGATACTTGGCGACCGTGCGCCGCGACAGGTTATAGCCGCGCTGGAGTATCTCCTCGCGGATCTTCTCGTCGCTCAGCGGGTGACGCTTGTCCTCGGCGCCCACCACGGTGCGTATCTCCTCCTCTATCTTGCGGTTTGTCAGCGCCTCGGTGTCGTCACCGTTCTCGTCGCCCACGCTGTCGCTGAAGAAGAAGCGAAGCGGCAGGATGCCCCACGGCGTCTCGATATACTTGTTGGCCGTGGCGCGCGAAATAACCGATATGTCGAGTCCGGTCTCTTCGGCTATGTCCTTGATTATCATCGGGCGGAGCGTGTAGATGTCTTCCGTCTCGAAGTACTCGCGCTGAAGTTTGAGGATGGCGCTCATGACCCTCATCAGAGTGGCCTGCCGCTGGCTGAGCAGCTCGATGAAGTCTCGCGCCTCGCGCCAGTTTCCCAGAACATACGAGTTTTTCTTCCGCTCTGCCGGCGTGTTGAGCGAGCGCACCGCCTCGTCGAAAGACTGACTGATGCGCAGGTCGGGATAGCGGTTGTTGAGCGTGATGACCGGCTCTCCGTTTTCGTCGCGGTCGAAGATGAAGTCGGGGACAATGACGTTGGCCGCGTCTGAGGCCGCGTCACTGACCGAGGCCCCCGGTTTCGGGTTGAGGGAGCGGATGAGCTCCACGGCACGGTTCACCTTCGCCGGCTGCGTCTTCAGCAGCGGGGCGAGTTTGTCGAAATGCTTCTTGATAAAGAGGTCGTAGCCCTCGGTGAGGATTTGGCGCGCGAGGTCGCGGTCGGGACTCTGGAGGAGCCGGTCGAGCTGGATAAGGAGGGCGTCGCGCAGGTCGGTGGCCCCGACGCCCGGAGGGTCGAGTCGGCGAATGATGCGCCACGCGTCGGCCCATTCACGGTCAGAGACGGTTATGCCCTCGCGAAACTCAAGGTCCTGGCGCAGGCCGGCCTCGGGACGGTAGATGTATCCGTTTGAGTCCATGCTCCCGATGAGGTATCGGCAGGCGGCGAGGGTCTTGTCGTCGAGGGTGTACTGACCCAACTGCGGGAGCAGGATGTCGGGCAGCGAGGATGCCGTGTCGGCGGGTGAGAAAGTGTGGTCCGAGTCGTCGGCAGAGGCGTATCCCTTCATCAGGCGCCGGTCGGCGAGGGGGTAGTGGGAAGATGAGCGGTCAGCCGGGCCCTCCGTGCGGTCAACCTCCGGTAGCGGCTCGTCCTGAAACTCTTCGGGCTCGAGGGCCGGGTTGGCCTCGGTCTCGGTCTCGACGGCTACGCGCAGTTCGTCGGGGTTCATCTCCAGCATGCGCACGAAGCGCAGCTGCTGACGGCTCAGCCGCTGGCGGGTGGTCATGGAGAGTGAAAGGTCCTGAGAGTTGCGCATAGAAGAAGAATTTGACCGCGAAATTACGATTTTTCGACATTAAACGGACAAATTCTTGGTGAAAAAATTGGTGGACTATAAATTTTTAGCTAATTTTGCAGCTATAAAGTTTAAATCCACCAACAAACACGGGAGCCGCCGCCGGGCGAGACCGCCGAGGTCAACGGGTCAGCGGAGTCCTTCAAAAAGATTAAACACTTCAATGTCAAAGAATAACAAGCCGGAAGAACCTACGACACTCGACAATCTCAACAACGGTATTGCCAACGTAGGCCGTCAGATATTCGTAAACAAAACAGCCCTTTATGTATCCTTCGGTGCGCTTCTTCTGATAGCCGCCGTGACGCTGTGTTACATCTACTTCTTCCGCGGTCCGAAGAACGAGCGTGCATGGGCAGCCTACGACAAGGTAGAGCTGACGGCCCAGAACGACACCGTTGCCGCCAAAGAGTACAAGAAAGTGGCCGACGAGTTCGGAAGCACTGACGCCGGCAAGATAGCCCTGATGAACGCCGCAGAGTCGTTCTATGCCATCGGCGACTACAAGTCTGCCGCCGACTGTCTCCACAAGTTCAAGACCAAAGACGAGGTCCTTCTCGCAAACGCCAAGGTGCTTCTGGGCGACTGCTACGTGAACCTCAAGAAATATGACGACGCGCTGACCGCATACACCGAGGCTATCCGCAAGGCTAACGGCAATCCGCAGATTGTCCCGCGTGTGCTCCTCAAGGAGGCCAACGTATATGACGAGCAGAAGAAGTATGCCGACGCCGAGAAGTGCTATCAGACAATCAAGTCGGACTTCCCCCAGTTCCAGCTCGGAAACGGTGTCTCAATCGACGCCTACATCCAGCGTGAGCAGGCTCGCCAGGGCAAGTAAAGCCGTCATAGCTTTCCCAAACTGAAAATATTCTGCATAAAATAATAAAACACTTTTGCTTATTTTATGAATAGGGCGATGGCTTTCGAGCCTCCGCCCTTTTCTTTTAAAGAAGAGTCTCCGATGTCAATTTGGATAAAGATATTGCTTGTGTTCGTCAGCGGCGGGATAGGCGCCGCCTGCCGTCTTCTCGTCGAGGTCGGGTTGAAGATGAACGGTCTGTGGGCCGCCTTCCCGACGTGGGTCATCAACTCTGTGGGCTGTCTGCTCATCGGCATCTTCGGCGGGATGGTTGTCGGCAGCGAATGGTCGGAGAACGCCAAGACGGCCTTCACCATGATAACGATGACGGGCTTCTGCGGCGGTTTCTCCACGTTCTCGTCGTTCACCCTTGACTGCGTGAAATACTTTGAAAGCGGTCACCTCGGAGTCTGGATAATCTTCGGCACCGCCACGGTCATGGTAGGCCTCTTCGCCTGCGCTTTCGGCTACTGGCTCGGCCAACGCATCTAACC
>CAZUAK010000113.1:0-6360 GCA_964618395.1 uncultured Sangeribacter sp. | reverse complement strand
CTCCGCTGGAATTTAAGAGCCCTCTAATTACCAAGACCGACATTGAAGATGCCGCGGATTATCAAGATGGTATGAAACGCCAATATATCGGAACAATCGAGTTCTGGTTAAAGGATAATTGGTATACACTGGATGGGCAACACTATAATCTTTCTCTACAAAAAGATTTACGTCTTTCTCAGGAAGACAACATCAACTTCTATGAGGTTACTCCGGAAGGAGATAAGATTATCTTCACAAGGAGAATATCACATAGAAATGATATGAATGAAGCGTGTGGCGTCGGAGTTCTGAATCTGAACACCTATCTTTACGAAGGAAAGAAGTATAAGCTAATCATTCCAGAGGGTTATTACACAGTGGTCCCGATGAATAACATGAGCGATGAATCAAAGGCCAACCTTATCCGGAATAATGAAATGGTGCTGACTTTTGAAGGGGCTGCTCCAAATAAAGCCATCTTTGAAGGATGCAATATCCCTGATAACTCTGTCGTTCCCAAACTCTATACCGTTAACTGGATATTTGCAGGACGATACAAACTCAACAATGAGAATGCGACAATCAAATGTGATAGGGTGACGGTAAATGATTTCGGTTCTATACCTTCTTCTCAAGAGTTGCCTGTTAATATTTACACAGGTACTAATAAAACATACCTTTATGTTGAGTTCATGAGTAAGATAAGTAGACAGCCTGTAAATATTGGAACAATGGGACAGGTTGAAGGTTTTAGCGATGAGCTGCAAATGTTGGTTAAAGGCGCATCCCTGACGTAGTTTCGCCAATATGCGTGGGTAGCATGGTTCTCTCGAAGGTAGAAGATCTACTTTTCGATTCTCACATATAGTCCACACACTGTTAGGGATTTAAAAGATATCCTCTCACGCAGGATCGGGTGGCTGAGCTGGCGCTCAGCCGGCCCCTCGGGGCGTAGATGGGGGCAGGATTTAACGCAGAATTTTTTATTTGGATTATTCTGTTCACATACTAAGACGCGGGGCTCGGCTTCCGCCTCGCGATAGCTCGTAGATGCGTCCAGACGGTCGCAGATCCTGACGGCACCGTTCTTCGGTAAGAATCCCGATAAAGCATTGTAGCGCAGGCTTCCCAGCCTGCCCCAATGACTTGGAAATGATTTGGAAATGACTCGGAGCAGGCTGGGAAGCCTGCGCTACAATGCTTTATCGGATGATATGCGTGACGTAGTTCCGGAAGTCTTATTTCGCAGGACCCGAGCGGACCCTCCTGCAACAAAATTACGACCGCACGTTTCCAACCTTGCGTGTTGTTCAATTTCTCTCTATTACCCAGTCTGAGAGTGTGCGCTTTTCTGTGGAAAATGAAATGCCAACCTTTATGATTTTGCGGTCTCCAAAGCTGAACGGAAGTGCGTATTCCTTGTCATTGATTTGCTTCAGTGCCTTCTCCGCCGACATATTCACTTTCAATTCCATTATATAGTAGTAGCGGTCCGTTCGAACAAACAGGTCTATGCGTCCGTCGGAGGTGGCATATTCTGCGTCTATATCGAGGTTCAGAAGTTTCATCATGACCAGCAGTGCGTTGTGAAGATTTATTTCTTCTTCCGCCCTCATCTGATAGGATATCCCGGCAAAGAAGGAAGCAATGTATCTCAAGGCTGTCTCTATATCTCCTTTTTTGAACATTTCACCCAAACGGTAAATGGCCACCGGTACATCATCGCTTTGAAGGCTCGTGTAGTAGGGTAAGAGGAAGCTTAGGAAGCCTTCTGTCACTTCTAAATTTGGCATGCCTAAGGTGAACAGGCGGGTCTTAGGGTCGTAGGCCTTGATTGAAAGATAGCCGGTCTGATATAACAAAGCTGCCGGTCGTGACTCGTTGAGATCAAGTCCCACCATGCCCTGACGGGTCACTCGTATGGGGGATAAGACTGAACTCAAATCCACCCTGTGCTTCTTGAACTGTTCAACGAGCAATGTGGGCAAGCCTGATTCAACCCAATATGAACCGAAACGCCTATTGGCGAACACCTGCATGAGCGAAAAGGGATTATATATGTCTTCACCCCTCTCCGAGAAACGGTAGCCGTCGTAGGTCTGTTTCAATCCCTTCTTGAAATCATCTCGGGTCATTTCCATCTCGAATGCCACATCATCCATATCGGGGTAGAAACAGGTGTCGAGTTCTGCCTCTGTAATTCCGCAAATGGCGCTGAAAGCCTTCTCTAACGAAATATCCCAAAGGTTGTTGAGTCCTGAAAATACTGAGAGTCGGCCGAATCTGCTCACCCCCGTGAAGAAGCCGAGGTGTATATATTCGTCAAGGCTTTTCAGGTTCGAATAGAAGTCGGACAACTGAATCCTGAATTTTTCAAACCTTTCCCCAGCGTTTATATTGTTTACAAGAGGCTTGTCATATTCATCGACAAGAATGACGACACGTTTCCCGGTAGCCCGGTAGGCCGCCTTGATCACGTCAGCAAATCTGAGTGTGAGATTCGCGTATGTCGGATGGAGTCCATACGTCTTCTCCCAGTCCCGCAAATGCCATTCGAGAACATCATTCAGAGAGGAGGGGGTATCGTAGCTGCTGCTGTTCAGATCGAGGTGAAACATGGGATAAGTGTCCCAATTCCAATCGACAGTGTCAATATCAAGGCCACGGAACAAGCTTCGTTGTCCTTCATAAAATGCCTTGAGCGTAGAGAGGAACAGGCTCTTTCCAAACCTCCGCGGACGAGATAGAAAGAAATATCCGCCAGAGAGCAAATCCTTTATATATCCTGTCTTGTCAATATAAAGAAAGTCCTCCTCCCTGATCTTCGTGAAGGATTGAATGCCCACGGGGTATTTTGTCTTCATCTTGTCTTCTCTTGGATTAACATTATCAGAATCACGTCACGAAGATAACACTTTTTTCCAACTTATGCACAATGTAACATAGGCAGTCTGGAGTGGTGTTGTTCAGGGGGTGTGATGAGGGGTTCCGTTACTCGTAGCGGATGGCTTCGATGGGGTCGAGCTTGGAGGCTTTGGCGGCGGGGTAGAAGCCGAAGATGATGCCGATGACGGTGCAGACGACGAAGGAGAGGATGACCGAGGAGGGATCAATCTGTACCGGCCAGTTGACAAAGATCTTGATCATCCATGTGGCGAAGGCTCCGAGCAGGATGCCTATCACTCCGCCGGTGACCGAGATGATGACCGCCTCGATGAGGAACTGCGTCATTATGTCGCGTCCCGTGGCGCCGATGCTCATCCTCAGACCGATTTCGCGCGTGCGCTCGGTGACGCTTACAATCATGATGTTCATGATGCCGATGCCGCCGACGAGCAGCGATATGCCCGCCACGGCGGCCAGCAGGACCGTCATCATCGAGGAGGTCGAGGAAATCATCTCGGCCAGCTCCTGCATGGAGCGGATGTTGAAGTTGTCAGGCTGGTCGGGCCGCAGGTTATGGCTCTCGCGCAGGATGGTGGTTATCTGGTCTATGGTGAGGTCAGTCAGCTCCTCGTCAATGGCCGAGGCCTGCATGCTTTGAAGATAGTCGATGGCCAGCATGCGCTTCATCACCGTGGTGTAGGGCACGAGGGCCATGTCGTCCTGGTCCTGGCCCATAGTGTTGTATCCCTTTTCGTCAAGCACCCCGATGATGGTCAGCGGGATGGAGCCGAAGCGCACGACCTTCCCGATGGGGTCCTGCCCGTCCGGGAAAAGGTTAGAGACCAGGGTCTTGCCGAGGACACAGACCTTGGCGGCGGTCTTCACGTCGGCCTCGGTGAACATCTCGCCCTGCGCGACACGCCGCTGGCGGATGTCGAGATACTGCGTGTTGACGCCCTGGACCTGGGAGGGATAGTTGTTGTTGCCGTTTACCCACTGGCCCGAAGTGGAGACCATGGGTGAGATATGGGCCACCATGTTGGCCTGGTTCACAATGGCGTCATAGTCAGACGGCTTTAGGGTCTGCATGTCGTCGCTGCTCTGGCGGACGCCTCCGCGGCGCTCCGCGCCCGGCATGATCATGATCATGTTGCTGCCCATCTCCGAGATCTGGTTCTTGATGGAGTTCTTAGAGCCTTGGCCGATGGCGAGCATGGCGATGACGGCCCCGACGCCGATGATGACGCCGAGCATCGTGAGGAAACAGCGCATCTTGTTGTTTCCCAACGCCTTGACAGCTATCTTGGATAGTATAGAAAATTTCATAGGTAAGTAGTTCTTAAAAATTAATCGATAGTAAGTAGTTTAATCTTGAGCTATGAAACTTGTTCTTGCTTGTCACTCCGGGATTGTCATTCAGTCGCTTAGCTCGCTAAGCTCCTTCATTCCGCACCCGGATTGCCTAAGCGATAACTAAGTTTTATATGCTCATTACTTTTTAAGAACTACTTATTCCATTTCTTCGGGGAGGTTGCGGTATGCCTCCTCGGCCGACTTGATCTCGCGGTTATACTCGTCGCTGACGATGCGGCCGTCACGGAGCATGATGTTGCGCGATGAATAGAGGGCTATCTCGGGGTTGTGGGTGACGAAGATGATTGTCTTTCCCTCGCGATACAGACGCTGGAAGAGCATCAGGATTGAGAACGAGGTGCGCGTGTCGAGATTGCCGGTGGCCTCGTCGGCGAGGATGATGACGGGGTTGTTCACCAGTGCGCGGGCGATGGCGACACGCTGTTGCTGGCCGCCTGACATCTGGTTGCTCCGGTGATGGATACGCTCGCCGAGGCCGACCTCACGCAGGCAACGCTCCGCGCGCTCGACACGTTCCTTGGTGCTCACGGCCGGGTTGTAGAGCAGCGGGAGCTCCACGTTCTCCAGGGCCGAGGTCTTCGGCAGGAGGTTATAGTTCTGGAAGATGAAGCCTATCTTGCGGTTGCGTATCCTCGCGCGTTCGTTCTTGCCCATACCCTTGACCGGTATGCCGTCGAGATAGTACTCGCCCGAGGTGGGGGTGTCGAGACATCCCAAGGTGTTGAGCAGGGTGGACTTGCCGGAGCCCGACGTACCCATGATGGTCACGAACTCACCCTCATAGATGGTGAACGAGACGCCGCGCAGGGCCTTGACGGTTTCGTCGCCTACCTTGAAATAGCGTTTGAGGTTCTCAACCTTTATAATTTCTTTTGACATAAGGGAACTGTTAGGGCCCGTTTACTTCTTTCGGGAGCCCGGCGGCTTGGGCATGAAGGGGTTCTGCTGGGCCTTCTGACCCTTGACGTCCGGCTGTATCTCCTGATACTGAAGGGCTACCTTGTCGCCTTTTTCGAGGCCCGAGGTTATCTGCTGGTAGATGTTGTTTTTCATGCCGACCTCCACGGCTGTCTCCACGAGCTTGTCATTGCGGAGTACCCACACGGTGTTGGCAGCCTTCTTAGAGAGCGGCTGGGGAGTCGGGAGGTTGCCCTCCTCGTCGGTCTGGGGTTCGAACTTCAGCGCCTTCAGGGGTACGGCGATGGTGTCTTCAAGCTGGAGGGTGTAGATGGAGAGGTTGGCCGTCATGCCCGGGATGAGCTTGTGTTCGGGGTTTGTGGTGGTCACTATGACTTCGTATGTCACGACGTTGTTTGTCGTCGTGGGGCTGATGCGGACCTGGGTGACGGTGCCGTCAAAGACATCGTCGGGATATGCGTCTACGGTGAAGGTCACCTTCTGACCCACCTTCATCTGGCCTATGTCGGCCTCGTCGACGTCACCGACGACCTGCATGTGGTCGAGGTCGGCAATGACATACAGACTCGCCACGTTCATGCTCGAAACGACTGTCTGGCCGACTTCGACCTCACGCGAGACGACGATGCCGTCTATGGGCGACGTGATTTCGGCGTATGTGAGGTTCTTGGCGGCGCGGACGCGGTCGGCCTGTGCCTTCTCGTAGGCCATGCGGGCCACCTCGTAGTCTTTCTGGGTGGTCTGGAACTCATAGTCCGAGATGAGTTTCTCGGCGTGAAGGGCCCGGTCGCGTTCGTAGTTTGCCTTGTTGTAGGTATACGAGGCTTTGGCCGAAGCGAGGGTGGCGTCGGCGCTCTGGAGCTCGCTCTGAAGGACCGTCTTGTCTATCTCGGCTATCAGCTGGCC
Source organism: uncultured Sangeribacter sp. (assembly GCA_964618395.1). GTDB lineage: Bacteria > Bacteroidota > Bacteroidia > Bacteroidales > Muribaculaceae > Lepagella. The sequence goes on along the minus strand of CAZUAK010000113.1, from coordinate 294 downwards.
CTTTGTCACATGGTCGTTGAAGTCAACGAAGAGGTTGCTGATGATGCCGGTCACCTGGGTGCCGACGTCGACCGACGTCGCCGACTCCATGGTTCCGGTGGCGGTCACCATCTCGGAGAGCGACGTGGGCTCAACGGTGTATGTCTCGAGTTCGAGAGATGCCTTCTTTGAGCATGAGCATACCGTCAGAATCGCGGCCATTGCGGCGGCTCCGATATATTTTTTAGTGTTGTTTCTCATTCCCGATAGTATGTTGTTCATTTCATATTCATTTCCTGGGTCGCGTAGAAGTTG
>CAZUAK010000112.1:0-6502 GCA_964618395.1 uncultured Sangeribacter sp. | reverse complement strand
TCCAGTTCCTCGCCAAGAACAACGATATCAAGGTCATCGAGTGTAACCTCCGCGCGTCGCGCTCCTTCCCGTTTGTCAGCAAGGTGCTGAAGATAAACTTCATCGACCTCGCCACGAAGGTGATGCTGGGCCTCCCCGTGGAGAAACCCCACAAGAACGCCTTCGACCTCGACTATGTCGGCGTGAAGGCCTCGCAGTTCTCCTTCTCGCGCCTTCAGGGCTCCGACCCCGTCTTGGGCGTGGACATGAGCTCGACCGGCGAGGTGGGCTGTATCGGCGACAATACCGACGAGGCCATCCTCAAGGCGATGCTCTCTGTCGGCCACCGCATCCCGAAGAAGGGCATACTGCTGACCACCGGCAACCCCAAACAGAAGGCTGCGCTGCTCAACTCGGCACAGATGCTCTATAACAGCGGTTATAAGATTTACGCCACCACCGGCACGCAGCGGTTCCTCAACGACAACGGCATCCCGGCCATCAGCGTCTATACCCCCTCTCAGGAGGACCGCCATCCGCAGGCGCTCGACCTTCTTCACAACCACGAGATTGACCTTGTGGTCAACATCCCGAAGAACCTCACCCCGACGGAGCTGAGCAACGGATACCGGATCCGCCGTGCTGCGATAGACCTGAACATCCCGCTCATCACCAACGTCCGCCTGGCCGACGCCTTCATCACGGCCTTCACCAACCTGAAGCCTGAGGATATCGAAATCAAACCCTGGCAGGACTATTAAGAACCTTTTTTTGAAACGGGGTCTCAGGCCCCGTTTCAGCACCGGGGCCACTCGCCTCAGCACCCGAAACCATGCAGACCGAGACTGTAGAAGCCGATAAGATGCCGGCCGTGGCCCGCGCCCTGATAGAGCGGACCGGCATGAACCTGTTCCTGACCGGCAAGGCGGGGACGGGCAAGACCACGTTCCTGCGAAACCTGCGCGAGGAGTCGCGCAAGCGCATCGTCGTGGTCGCCCCGACCGGCATCGCCGCCATCAACGCCGGCGGCGTGACCATCCACAGTTTCTTCCAACTCGACTTCAACAGTGTCCCCTCTGACATGAGGCGCCGCTCGTTCGACAAGTTCTCGAAGGCGAAGCTGAACATGATACGGTCGGTAGACCTCCTTGTCATAGACGAGATCTCCATGGTCCGCGCCGACCTGCTGGACCGGGTGGACGAGGTGCTCAGACGCCACCGGAATCCCCGCCGACCCTTCGGCGGTGTGCAGCTGCTGATGATAGGGGACCTTCACCAGCTCCCTCCCGTCGTCACCGACGACGAGGCCGAGGCGCTGATGGAACGTTACAAGTCTCCATACTTCTTCGAGAGCGAGGCGCTGAAACGCGCCGGCTTCGTGACCCTTGAGCTGACAAAGGTCTATCGCCAGAATGACGAGTATTTCATCAGCCTGCTCAACGCCATACGCACAAACCGGGCCGGGGGCGAGGTGCTCAGCGCCCTCAACACCTGTGTCGGAAAGCGCTTTGACGACTCCAAGAAGTTCGTCAGGCTCGTCACCCACAACTATCAGGCACGAAACATAAACGAGGCCGAACTCGGCCGAATCCCCGAGCCGGCCATCGTCTTCGAGGCCGAGATTGAGGGGAAGTTCCCCGATAGCTCAATCCCCGGAGACCGCTCGCTGGTGCTCAAGAAGGGGGCGCAGGTGATGTTCATCAAGAACGACCTGAGCAACCATGACTGGTATAACGGCCTGCTGGCCGAGGTCATAGACCTCTCGGAGTCCCATATCCGGGTGATGTCTGTCGACGGCCGCGAGCTGACGGTGCGCAAGGAGGAGTGGGTGAACAACTCGTATGCCTTTGACGAGGAGAAGCAGGAGATAGCCGAGGTGCGCGAAGGTGCCTTCAGGCAGTATCCGCTGCGCCTGGCCTGGGCCATCACCATCCACAAGAGTCAGGGCCTGACCTTTGACCGCGCCGTCATAGATGCTACGGACGCCTTCGCCCACGGGCAGACTTATGTAGCGCTGAGCCGCTGCCGCTCGCTCGAGGGCCTGTCTCTCGAAAGGCCCCTCACCCCGGCTTCGGTCATCACCGACAGGGTGGTGCAGGAGTTCCTTGAGGGGAGCAAGTCTGACAAGATAGACAACGGCTATATCAACCGTCTCGAAAAGGAATACAGCCTCTCGCTGCTAAAGGAGCTGTTCGACTTCAACGAAATCTCCTCAGCCATAACCGACGTCACCCGTCAGGTAGGACGGCTCCCGCTCCAGTATCAACAGCTCTCAGAAGAGGTCGCGCTCAGGGCGGGGACGTTCAGAAACGAGTTTATCGACGTGGCGGCGAAACTGGAAAGCTGGTTTCCCCACCTGATAGTGGGCACTCCGGGCCTCAATGCCGGTGAGAAGGTGAAGGCGGGAGCGAATTATTTCGCCACCCGGCTGACGCCGCTCGCAGAGCTGGTCGGCCGTATCCCCGTGAACGTCGAGAACAAGGAGCTGAGGAAACGCCTCGACATCTCCGTCTCGCACTTGCGCAACCTTCTGTATGTCAAGCGTGGCCTCCTTCAGTTCTTCGCAGAAAACGACTTCGACACCGATGCCTGCCTGAGGCTGAAGAGCAAACTGCAGATAGAGGCCGAAAACGCAACGCGACCTGTCAGCAAGACTAAGAAGCCGGCTCCAGCATCAGCGCAGACTGCCGCACAGGCACCGTCAACTCCCAAGGGCGCAGCGACGGCGTCACACGCCGCACCCTCCGCGCCCCAGACCCCACCGGCACGTCATGAGGACCTCGAGAGGATGCTGAAGGGTTGGAGGGCAAGAGTGGCCAAGGAGAAGGGATTGCCCGCGTTCCGCATAATGTCAAACAACGCCATACGTTCGGTCGCCGAGGGTCTCCCGCAGTCGATGGCAGAGCTGGTGGCGCTCAGGAACATCGGTGAATACATCGCAACTCAATACGGTACGCAACTGCTTGAAATAGTTAAGAAATGGAAAGAAAAGTCAATGAGATAAAAGAGCGTGTCATCCGCACCGGCGAGGGTATAACCCGCGAGGAGGCCGAGTGGCTCAGCGAGAACGCTCCGACAGATATGCTCGCCGACGCCGCCGGGGAGATTGCACGTCATTTCAACGGAACGAAGGTCGACTCCTGCTCTATCGTCAACGCCCGCAGCGGAATGTGTGGCGAGGACTGCAAGTGGTGCGCCCAGGCGACGCGATACCGGACCGCCTGCGAGACATACAACATGATAGACGAGGAGGAGACCATGAAGGCGGCGCGCCTCAACGAGAAGGAGGGCATCGGCCGCTTCTCGCTCGTCACGAGCGGCCGCACCGTGTCGAAAAAGGACCTGAAGGAGTTCTGCCGTATCTTCAAGCGCCTCTCTGAGGAGACAGACCTCTATCTGTGCGCCTCGATGGGCCTTCTCGACCGCGAAGGGATGGAGATGCTCAAGGAGGCGGGCGTCAAGCGTTATCACTGCAACATGGAGACTTCGGCCAAGGTCTTCTCCGGCCTCTGCACGACACACACTCCGGAGGATAAGCGCGAGACCATCCGCGCTGCCCGCGAGGCCGGGCTGGAAGTCTGCTCGGGGGGCATCATCGGGATGGGGGAGACGATGAATGACCGCCTCGACTTCGCCTTTGAACTCGCCGGGCTGGACACTGTCTCGGTGCCCATAAACATCCTGAACCCCATCCCCGGAACACCGCTCGAGAAGACGCCGCTGATTTCTGAGGAGGAGGTTATACGCACCGTGGCACTCTTCCGCCTCATCATGCCCAAGAAGGCCATCCGCTCTGCCGGGGGCCGCATGAGGCTCTCCGAGGAGTCGATGCTGCGCATCATGACCGGCGGACTCAACGGCGTGCTGATGGGCGACATGCTGACGACGGTCTCCAACTCCATAGCCGACGACCGCAAGCTCTTCACCGACGCGGGACTGGAGTTCTGAGTTTCCGTTTTCTGAAAACTGGGTCTTATCCTCCGCCTGCCGGTGCTTTATCACAATTCTAAACTATTGAGGACATGGATATTTCTGTAGTCATCCCCTTATATAACGAAGACGAATCGCTGCCCGAACTGACCGCGTGGATTGAGCGCGTGATGGCCGAAAACGGGTTCACATACGAGATCATCTTTGTCAACGACGGCTCTACCGACAACTCGCGGCGCGTGATGTCGGAGCTGGCGGCGCGCAATCCCGCCATCCACGGTGTGTCTTTCGCCCGCAATTACGGCAAGTCTCCGGCCCTCAACACCGGTTTCCGCCGTGCGCAGGGGGATGTGGTCATCACCATGGATGCCGACCTTCAGGACTCGCCCGACGAGATTCCGGAGCTTTACCGCATGATAACCGAGGAGGGATACGACCTTGTCTCGGGATGGAAGAAGAAGCGGTATGACCCTCTGTCAAAGACCATCCCGACCAAGCTTTTCAACGCGACGGCCCGCCGCGTGTCGGGTATCCGGAACCTTCATGACTTCAACTGCGGTCTGAAGGCATACCGCAATGAGGTTATAAAGCACATTGAGGTCTACGGGGACATGCACCGTTATATCCCTTACTTGGCCAAGAACGCCGGCTATAAGAAGATAGGGGAGAAGGTGGTCAAGCACCAGGCGCGAAAGTACGGAACGACGAAGTTCGGTCTGGACCGGTTCGTAAACGGCTATCTGGACCTGGCCACGCTCTGGTTTCAGTCACGGTTCGGTATCAAGCCGATGCACTTCTTCGGTCTGTTGGGCTCGCTGATGTTCCTCATCGGCCTGTTGGCGGTCATCGTCGTGCTGGTGCTTAAGATTGTATCGGTCTGCAATTCGGGGTTCCATTTCTACGTCACCAACTCCGTCTATTTCTACCTCTCTCTCGCGGCGATGGTCATGGGTCTGCAGTTCTTCCTGACCGGGTTTATCGGCGAGCTGATTACGCGCAACTCTCCCGAGCGTAACAACTATCTGATAGCCGAGGAGTTTTAGGAAGACACCGGAAAGAGGATTGACAAAACGTGAGTGCTGATTGATATTTTGTGAAACCAAAGGTTAAAGGCGGCATAATGAAGAAGATGCGCGAGATGACAGGCAAAGGCCTGAGGGGGGCGGGTGTCGCTGTTGGAGTTCTGATTGTGTTGCTCGGCGTCTGCACAGGGTGCGGGTCGTCGGAGTGTCTGGACAATCAGAACTCGCGTCCCAATGCCGTTTTCCTTATGTCGGGCGGTGAGAACACGGGGTCGGCTCTGACGGTGGACTCGCTGACGGTTGTCGGTTTCGATGCTCCGGACGATACGCCCTTGGTGAAGGACGAAAGCCTGAACGGGCTGACGCTCCCCTTCAGACTCGGCGACACCGAGACGAGTTATGTCTTCGAGTATGGCGGTGAGCTGAAGGGACTGCGCGATGTCATCACCTTCAACTATCGCCCCGTGCCAGAGTTTGTCTCGGAGGCCTGCGGCGCGATATATGCTTTCGAGGATGTTCAGGTCACCTATACCAATGTGCTGATAGACAGTGTTGTCTGCCCTTGGAAGACCATCAACAACATCGAACGCGACTATATCCGGATTTACTTCCGCGTAGCTGACGAGTGAGGCAAGAGGGTTGAGAGCCAAACCGTGAGTCTGAGAGCCAAACCGGGTCTGAGAGCCAAACCGGGAGGTCTGAGAGAAAAAACCGGGGAAATAGGGGAGAACAAAGAAACTACAGATGAAGGAACGAGCAAAGAGGTTTACGACCGGCACACTGCTGAGGATATTCGCGCTGCTGTTGATGACGGCGGCGCTGAGCCCGTTGTGTGCCCAGACGGTGACTCCGGTGGATGTAGACGATGAGAAGCCTCAGCAGCCGGTCCTCCACTACTATGACAAACACGGCGACCCACTCGACGAGCCGGTCCTGTTCCTCGCCACACTCGACACTGTCGCCAAGGCGAAGTCGGGTCCGGTATATCCCGTATACAACGGGGTGACGGTTGGCTTTAACTTCATGGACGCCATCATGATGCTCGCGGGGCAGAAATACTGCAACTTCAACATCGAGGCGAACGTCTCGCTTTGGAACTGGCTCTTCCCGGTCGTAGAGGTCGGGCTCGGCCGCGCCAACAGCCGCCCCGAGGAGTTGAACTTCCGCTACAAGACGGGTTGGAATCCCTTTGTGAAAATCGGCTTTGACTATAACTTCCTGTATAAATCAAATCCGGCCTATAAGGTCTACATAGGCTACCGTGCGGGTTGGTGTCACACGACCTACGACATAACGGACGTGACGGTGACCTCCGCCTACTGGGACGAGACGAAGCACCCGCAGCTACTCGGCAACCAGGCCACCGGCTGGTATGGCGAGGCCGTAGCCGGCCTGAAGGTCAATCTGGTCAAGGGTCTGGGCTTAGGCTGGTCGCTGAGGTACCGCCACAAGTACCACGTCACGCACCCCGCCACCGCCACCGTCTGGTTCCTCCCCGGCTACGGAGCCGCCCACTTCGCCGCCACCTTCGCCCTCTACTACACCTTCTGACCGCCCCCCCCCGCCACCGC
>CAZUAK010000111.1:0-6564 GCA_964618395.1 uncultured Sangeribacter sp. | reverse complement strand
CAGAACCACTATGTTGTGCTATTCAAGGTCTCCAAGAACGGTAAGACATTCCACATCGCTGACCCGGCCAAAGGCACGTACAAGTGTAAAAGGGAGGAGCTGCTCAGACACTGGGCGCACATCTCTGACGACGGGACGAAAAAGGGTCTCGGAGTCTTCTTCCGGACCACCGACAGATTCTTTGAAAAAGGTGAAAGCGAACCTGCCGGTGACGAACGCACCTTCAAGTTCATCCTTGGATATGTGAAGCAATACCGGCACTATTTCGGCCAGCTCGCATTAGGCATGATACTGGCGATGCTCTTCCTGCTCGTCATCCCATTCCTCACACAAAACATAGTCGACAAGGGTATACACGACTCAAACATCGGCCTCATCTGGCTCATACTCATCGGCGAACTGATGGTGGTCATCGGTCAGGCGGCTATCGACTTTGTCAGGCGATGGATAGTGCTCCACGTATCGATGAGGATAAACATCTCGATGCTGAGCGACTTCCTCATCAAGCTCCTCAAACTGCCGATGAAGTTCTTCGACACGAAACTGACCGGAGACCTCATCCAGCGTATGGGTGACCATAGCCGCATACAATCCTTTCTGACCACCCAGCTGCTAAGCATCGTCTTCGCCGCGGTCTCTTTCGTCGTTTTCAGTATAGTGTTGCTCTTCTATAGCCGGCTGATATTCCTGATATTCTTGGGTGGTGTGGCGCTCTACGCGGGCTGGATTATGCTGTTCCTGAAGAAACGCAAGATTCTGGATTACGAACTGTTCGAGAAGCAGTCGCTCAATAGCAACGCCACCTATCAGCTGCTTACCTCCATACCGGAAATCAAGGTGCAGGACTGCCGCGACCGCCGACGGTGGGACTGGGAAGACAAGCAGGCGGATATCTTCGAGGTGCAGATGAAGAGCACCCGGCTCCAGCAGAACCAGGAGGCGGGCGTGATTCTGATAAACGAACTGAAAAACATCCTCATCACCGTCATCGCTGCGACGGCGGTCGTGAAGGGGTCGCTGACGCTCGGCGCAATGATGGCGATACAGTATATCGTCGGTCAGCTCAACGGGCCGGTGCAGCAGTTCATCGGCTTCATCTATTCGCTTCAGGATGTGCGCATATCTCTCGACCGTATAAACAACATCCACGGGAACAGTGACGAGGCCGAGGAGTGGGGCGGCGTGCGTGAAATCCCGGCGGGTGAGGACATCGTCCTTGACTCGATGGGGTTCAAGTATGACCCGCACGCCTTGAGCCACACACTGGCCGACATCAACCTCCGGATTAAAGGGGGCGAGGTGACGGCCATCGTCGGCGAGTCGGGAAGCGGAAAGACTACGCTTGTCAAACTTTTGTTGGGATATTACAAGCCGACGGAGGGCTCTATATCTCTCCACGGGCTGAGGTTGGACGAGTATGCGATAGACGACTGGAGACGGCGCACGGGTGTGGTGATGCAGGAGGGGGTGATTTTCTCGGAGTCGATAGCGCGCAACATTGCCTGTACGGACGGTGAGGTGGACACCGAACGGATGCTGACGGCGGCGAGACTGGCATGTGTCGATGAGTTCGTGGCGAAGCTGCCGCTTAGGTATGAGACCAAGATAGGGTCGGACGGCCACGGGCTGAGCCTCGGCCAGAAGCAGCGCATCCTGATTGCGCGGGCGATATACCGTGACCCGGAGTATCTTTTCCTGGACGAGGCGACTAACTCTCTCGACGCGAAGAACGAGGCGGAGATAGTCGAGAACCTGAACCGCTTCATGAAGGGGCGTACGTCGGTGATAGTCGCCCACCGTCTGTCGACGGTGCGCTCGGCCGACCATATAATCGTTCTGGAGAAGGGCCGAATTGTCGAGGAGGGAACCCACGAGGAGCTTGTCCGCCTCGACGGTCATTACCGACGGTTGGTCTCCAAACAACTCGAGATAGCGCAATGACGGTCGTGCTGAGACAGGGAACGTCCATAATGGCGGACAAAGGAAAAAAGGAACGCGTGAACAGGAAAAGGTAAAGAGCAACCGATGGAACACAAGACAGAAAACCGGGAGGAGCTGAGGAGCGGCAGGATAAGAAAGATCTTGAACGAGAAGCCGGCGTGGGCGGTACGTTGGGGCATAACCATCGTCTTCGTCCTCTCGGCCATCCTCTTCGTCCTCTTCATCCTCTTCCGTCCCCACCTCGGCCTATAACACCCCACATAATAATATGCCACTCACAAATTATAACAGGATTTTTCCTCCGTAAAGGACTGAATTAGATTTATTAGTAAAGAGCTGAATAAGGATTGTCTGTAAAGAAATGAATAAGGATTATTAGTAAAGAACTAAATAGAAATTGATTAAGATACGGAACTTTCTTCCGGGCCCTACCGTGCCCGGAGAAAAGTTCCGTATCTTAATTAATTCTTAATCAGTTCCATAAATTTTTGATTCTTATTCATGGCACGCATGTACTAAGCGTTGCTACTTTATTGAACGAAAAGGAAAAATCAAGATACGGAACTTAAACTCGGCTCTGGCGAGCCTCGGCGCCGAACGGGCGGAAAACCGCGGAACTTTATTTTGAATTGAGTATCACCCAATGAGTTACGGAAGCCACTCGGCTCTGGCGAGCCTCGTTCGCCCGGACCTCAGCGGACCCTCCCGGAACTACGGCACGCTATTCATCCGTATTCCGACCATGGGTTATAATGCTCTGAGTATTGTTCCGTTTATGAGAAGAGACGGTCTTTTATGTGGGTTGATGTGGATTAATGTGGGGTTATGTGGTTTTGTATGGGTTTCGTGGCAGGCTGGCGTAATTGTGTTCCGGGAGGCTCCGGTCAGTTCCGGGGGAACGAGGCTCGAAAGAGCCGAGTGGCTTCCGTAACCCCTTGCGTCCGACTGGTTTAGCAAAAAAGTTCCGCGCCGTTCCGCCAGTTCGGCGGCCACCGCGCACGGTAGTGCCCGGAGAAAAGTTCCGTATCTTAATTAATTCTTACTCAGTTCACTAAATCAAACATACACAGTTTTGATTCTTATTCACGGCACGCAAGTACTAAGCAATGCATACCTTATTGAACGAAAAGGAGAAATTGAACGAAAAGGAAAAATTCAAGATACTTTAATTCTTAACCAGTTCATATCTCACACGTCACCTTTATAATGCTACGCATGACTTAGCTTATAGATAAATCATATAATTTGCTTGGTTTGATTGTTTTTCGTAATTTTGCAGATTAGAAGAGAAAAAATTATTTACACAACATAGAAAAAGAGTCATAACGTTATGATGAACGCACAAGACATCAAGAACGGCACCTGCATCCGCATGGACGGCCGTCTCTATTTCGTAATCGAGTTCCTCCACGTGAAACCCGGCAAAGGCAACACCTTCATGCGCACAAAGCTGAAGGACGTAGTCGACGGACGCGTGCTCGAACGCCGCTTCAACATCGGTGAGAAACTCGAGGACGTGCGCGTGGAGCGCCGCCCCTACCAGTATCTCTATGCTGACGGCAACGACGACATCTTCATGAACAACGAGACCTTCGAGCAGGTTCCCATCTCGAAAGAACTCGTCACCGGCGCCGCCTTCATGAAAGAGGGTGACACCGTCGAGGTTGTCAGCGACTCCTCTACCGACACCGTCCTCTATGCCGAGATGCCGATGAAGACCGTCCTCAAGGTGACATACACCGAGCCGGGCCTCAAGGGCGACACCGCCACCAACACCCTCAAACCCGCCACCGTCGAGACCGGCGCCACTGTCCGCGTACCCCTCTTCATCAACGAGGGCGAGCTCATCGAGGTCGACACCCGCGACGGTTCTTATGTAGGCCGCGTAAAAGCCTAAGCCCCCTTTAAACATCCCATCATGCTGTTCTCGATAATCGTACCCGTCTACGACCGCCCCGATGAAATCGACGACCTGCTGCGCAGCCTCGCCCGGCAGACCGACAAGGGCTTCGAAGCGGTCATTGTCGAAGACGGCAGCAAAAAGCCATGCAAGTCGGTGGCGGAGCAATATGCCTCCGCCGTCGATTTGCAATATTTTTATAAGGACAACGAGGGACGCTCCATTGCCCGCAACTACGGGATGGACCGCGCCCGGGGCGACTTCTTCGTCTTTGTCGACTCGGACTGCATCCTCCCGCCGGACTATATCGAAAAACTGCGAAAGAACATCGAAGCCGGTGTCCGCGAGGGACAGCCTCCGGGGGCCAACCCGAAGAAGATTCGCTTCTTCGGCGGACCCGACGCGGCCCACGAATCTTTCACTCCGGTCCAGAAGGCCATCAACTTCGCCATGACCTCGTTCTTCACCACCGGCGGAATCCGCGGCGGCAAACACAGCATGGAGAAGTTTGTTCCCCGCACGTTCAACATGGGCTTCGAGAGGGGCGTATATGAGAATGTCGGCGGCTTCCGCGAGATGTTCTCCGAAGACATCGACATGTCGACGCGCATCAAGAAGAGCGGCGTCCGCCCCATACTGCTGCGCGACGTCATCGTCTTCCACAAGCGCCGAGGAAACCTCGCGAAGTTCTGGCGTCAGGTCCGGGTGTTCGGAATGTCGCGCATCACGCTCCAGCTCCTCTATCCGGGGTCGATGAAGGCGGTCCATTGGGCGCCGGCGCTTTTCGTCATCTTCGCCGTGGCCATGGTGGTGGCCTCGTTCTTCAATCCATGGTGGCTGCTCCCGTTGGGACTCTACCTGCTGCTGCTCTTCTGCGCCGCCCTGGTCAGCACCCGGTCAGTGAAGATTGCCGGTCTCGGAGTCGCCGCGGGGATGGTCCAGCTGTTCGGCTACGGAACGGGATTCATCCAGGCATACGTATGGAAGATACTTCTGGGCCACGGACGCGACGAGGCGCAGGAGGTTGAGATGAGGCGCGGAAAATAACTGAGAAGCATGTTACAGACAGCCGAAGGAATAGGATGCGATGAGGCACCGCGCGAGCGGGCCGAGAAACATGGGGTCGAGGTGCTGAGCAACGCCGAGCTGTGGGCCCTCATCCTGCGCACGGGACTCACAGGGTTGCCCATAACCCAGCTGACGGCCCGCATGATGAACGAGCATGACAACAGCCTGATGAAGCTCGAGCGCCGTACACGCCAGGAACGACTCGCGCTCCAGGGCATCGGCATGGTCAAGGCCATTCAGATAGAGGCTGTCTACGAGATTGCGAAGCGTTACTTCCGCGAGGGGCCTGACGTGAGGACACGCATCCTGTCGTCGAAAGACATTTTCAACTACATGCGAGAGCAGATAGGCAACCTGCCGCACGAGGAGATATGGGCCATATACCTGCGCAACAACAACTCGGTCATCTCTCGCAAGCACCTGACGACCGGCTCGTCTACGGCAAGCATCTTCGACATCAAGGCCCTGCTTAGACACGCGCTGCTCGAAAAGGCTGATTGCCTCATACTCTGTCACAACCACCCTTCGGGCACCTTGACGCCGAGCCAGCCGGACAGGAACATAACGAAGCAGACCTCTGACGCCTGCAAGGCCTTGTCGATACGGTTCATAGACCATGTCATCATCGGGGCCCACGGCTATTACTCATTCCACGACAACGGGGATACAATCTGAAAAACCGCCTCAAAAACGAATTTGATGAAAGGAGAAAAACGCCCGGGAAGGGTCATAAGGAACACCGGCTCGTCATACGTCGTCAGGTTTGACGACGACACGACGTCGGCATGTAAGGTGAAGGGCAATTTCCGTATCAAGGGGATACGGACTACAAACCCCGTGGCGGTGGGCGACATCGTCGAGGTGACGACGACGGGCGACGATACGGATTTCATCACGGCCATAGAGCCTCGCCGCAACTACATCATACGCCGCGCCTCGAATCTCTCGAAGGAGTCGCATATCCTTGCGGCCAACATAGACCGCGCTATATTGGTGGCGACGCTCAGGGACCCGGAGACGCCGTTGACCTTCATAGACCGTTTTCTGGCCACGGCCGAGGCTTATAACGTCCCGGCGATGCTGGTGCTCAATAAGATGGACCTCTGGGACGAGGAGGACCGCGAGTTGGGCAACGGGATGGAGTATCTTTATGACTCTATCGGATATCCGGTGCTGAAGGTGTCGGCTGCTACGGGCGAGGGTCTGGACCGACTTCGCGAGGAGACGAAAGACAGGGTTTCGCTCATGGCGGGGAACTCGGGTGTGGGCAAGTCGTCGCTGATAAACGCGCTGATTCCGGGGGCGGACCTGCGCACGGGGCGCATTTCGGATTCGCACCGGACGGGTATGCACACGACGACCTTTTCGGAGATGCTGACGCTCCCCTATGGCGGCGAGATAATCGACATACCGGGCGTGAAGGGGTTCGGCACGATAGATTTCGCGCCTGAGGAGGTCTCTCATTTCTTCCCGGATATTTTCAAGGTTTCGGCCGACTGCAGGTACGGCAACTGCAAGCATGTGACCGAGCCGGGCTGTGCCGTGATACCGGCCGTAGAGCAGCACTTGATAGCGGCCTCGCGCTATGCCTCCTACCTCTCCATCCTCGAGGAGGCGACCGACTCCGACAAATACCGCAAACCCTTCTGACACCT
>CAZUAK010000110.1:0-6629 GCA_964618395.1 uncultured Sangeribacter sp. | reverse complement strand
CGGGCTCAACAGGCTTTGCGGGCTCAACAGGCTTTGCGGGTTCAACAGCCTTTGCGGGTTCAACAGCCTTTGCAGCCTCGACAGGCTTTGCAGGTTCAACAGCCTTTGCAGGTTCAACAGCCTTGGCGGGTTCGATAACCTTGGGAGTGGCGACAGCCATCTTTTCGAGGGCCTTCTTGGCCTCCTCTTTTGCGCGGGCGTCGACGATGATCTTACGGGCGATGACGATGCCGGCAGCGATCAGGGCCATCCACATACAGATCTGGAAAGCGGCGATCGGGTGGGTCTGCGTAGAAGTCTTGAAGACTTTGGCGATACCGTCGATGATGAACGGAGCGACCACGTTACCGATAGAGTCCATAGAGGCGAACCATGCCAGGGTCAGGGTCAGAGCGACACGGGATGAAGCCTGAGACAGCTTGTTGTAGTATGCAGGCTGTGCGATACCGTAGAAGTAGGTGGCGATCAGGATGCCCAGACCTACGAGCCATACGCTCTTCGGGGCGAGGACGATGAGCAGGAAGCCGAGGAAGACGGCGATGATGACCGTCACGGCGACTTTGTTTTTCAGCACGCGCAGAGCCCAGTTAAGGGTGTAGCCTGAAGCCATGATACCGAAGAAGAGGACCGAAGTCAGGTCACCGGCGGTAGAAGAATCCGTAAACAGGAACGGGATGTAGAGGCTGATGGCGGCGATGACCAGGGTGATGAAGAAGTAGAACGCACAGTAGCGGACAAGCATCTTGATGTTGACCTCCTTAGAGAACTTGTAGTGCACCTTCTCGACCTTCTGGTTCTTGGCGTCGGCCTCGCGGAGCTTCTGCGGGTTGGTGATATACTTGCCGAAACCCTTGGCGAAGAACAGCGGGATGATCGGGAGCAGGTAGATCATGAACGGGAGACGCCAGTTGATCTTGGCCAGGTAGCCGGTGGCGATCACACAGCCCATGAGGACGAGGTTCAGCGTGGCTGAGGTGTAACCGTACTGGGCGGAACGTCTGTCACCGTCAAACATATCGGCGATGAAGGCCGAGGCCAGCGGCGAGAGGATACCGGCCGCGATACCGATAAGGAAGCTCAGGACTATGAGCATGATCATGCTGTTGACGAAGAAGAACAGGACGCCCATGGCTCCGAAGAACAGACATGTCCAGAATGTCAGCTTGTTGTTGTTGAACTTTGTGCCGATCCAGCCGCCGAGGAAGACGAAGGGGATGGCCGCGAAGTTAGGACCTACCTCGAGCATCTGGGTCTCCAGAGCGGACGTTCCCGGGAAGATTCTCGTCAGGTCACCCATGATCGGGGAAATGGCCAGACCCGGAATCGAGGTACAAATGAAGATTACGTACAGGTTGAAGACCGCCCACAGGGGGAGCATCTTGTCACCGTAACCGGATTTGATCTGTAGTTTCATAGTACTTTAATTTAGAAAGTGAACATCACCTGAGTCTGGATACGGTTGTCATGTCCTACGGGACCGGCCCATGTTCCGTGCTGGCCATAAAGGTACTCAACACCTGCCTGCAGATAAGATGTGATGTTATAAAAAACGTTGGTTGCGAAATAGAAGCCGAACTTATAGTCGTTCTCGGGATTGTTCTTCACATAATCCTTCACGCCCCAAACCCTTGCTTCGGAGGCCATGATGTTCCACTGCCATTTTCCGAGGTTGAGAGACGAGCCGAGGTTGAGGCCCATCATCGGGGTTGCTTTCATCTTGCCGGGGTGCGCGTCGTCGGGAATGTAAGAAAGGGGAAGTCCGGCCACGTCCTGAAGGTATGCGCCGATACCCTGTCCGTAAACTGCCTGGAGGTAGAGGGTCCAGGGCTCGAGGGGCTGCACGTTGCCCGAGAGCATCACTGCCCAGCCCACGTCGTGACGGTTCTTCTGAGTCATGAGGTCACGGTAGCTGAAGTTTCTCAGCAGGCCCGAGAGGCGGACACGCATCGAGGGCGACTGCTGGTACTCTACCCACATCGGGATGTCGGGCACGTTCTGCTCAACGGCCTGGGGGTTTGAGAGCATCTTGCCGTCATACTGCGGATAGTCCTTTCCGCGGTAGACGCCGTTTGAAGAATAGAAAGAGGGATAGTCGAGGCCGACGGCGAACTTGAAGCCGTTGTAGCTCTTCGAAGTGTAGCTCAACTCGTATGCCACGTTAGAGATACATCCGCTCGGGCCCTCCGGGTCGATTGTCGGGGGCTGACAGGCGTAGACGTCCTGCATGAGGGTCAGTTTCTGACCGGCGGTGATTCCGCGATAGGTGAGGTATGCCCTGAGGAAGTTGAGGCCCGGGCTCATGCCGTCGGTTCCGATTTTGAAATAGCCGGTCAGCTGGTTGTCCGTGCCGCCGAATCCGACCACCTGGAGCGAGAGGGCACCCTGGAAGGGATTGATGTATACGTCGCCGCGGTGGCCCTTGACAGAGGGAGCGGGGATTTTAGAAGTCACGAAGCTGATGCCTGCGCCGTCTACCTTATAAAGGTTGTTGCCGAAGTCGCCGCCGATGACCGGGTTGATGTATCCGCCGATGGTCATGACGAACTTATTGTTCTTGGTGTGGAGGGCGAAGGTGGGGGTGGGGACCTCCTTGGGACCTACCGGCATATCCTTTTCTATGATGGACTTGACGGCCGCGTCCTTCTTGACCTTGACGATTTCGAGCTTTCCGCCCTCGCCGTCAAAAGGATCTTCGTCTGTTGTCTGAGCCGAAACGATGGGACCGCAGGCAACGAGCAACATGCCCAGGGTCGATGTGCGTAGAAGTTTTTTCATAGTCGTTTTATTTGAAGAGTGAATACGTTGTCGAACCCGGGGCGAGAGTCAAAATTCCTGAATTGTTATAAAAACTTAATAATGATTAAGGGATTTCAAAAATCTTTCGTGTTCAAAGTTCTAACATATTCAGAAACAAAATGGTTTGTTCGGGAGTGTTAAAAACTGAATTTATTTTTATTTAGAGTCGGGGGGGTAAGGTTTTAGTGTCTTTAGGGTCCTTAAGGTTTTTAGGGTCTTGGGTTTTTTGTGAGCGGGTGTAAACCAACGGGGGGGCGGGGTCGTTAAAGAAATATACGCTTTAACATCTTTTATATGAAATATGTAGACTCCGGAGCCGGTAAAATCCCGCTCATTACCCTTATCGCCATCCTGGCGATCTCCCTCACGGTCAATCTGCCGGGACTCGCCATCTCTCCCATAATGGGAAAGCTTCAAGACATCTTCCCTAAGTCCACGGAGTTCGAAATCCAGTTGCTCACGGTCCTTCCGAACCTCGTCATCATTCCGTTCATGCTCATTTCCGGCAAACTCTCGGTCGGCAAGAGCCAGTCGCTGCTGGTCACCATCGGCCTGGTCATCTACCTTTTCGCCGGGGTCCTCTACTTCTTCGCCGACTCGATGATTGAGCTCATCCTCATCAGCGCCCTGTTGGGAGTGGGCTGCGGCATCGTCGTGCCCCTCGCCGGCGGCCTCATCGGTCAGTACTTCGTCGGCGCCGCGCGCGTGAAGTATCTCGGCTGGAAGAGCGGAGTCTCCAACTTCACCATCATCTTGGGCACCCTCTTCGTGGGTCTGGTCGCCGACAAGAGCTGGCACCTCCCCTTCATAGTATATATGATACCTATCATTCCGCTGTGCCTGATACCGTTCCTTACCAAGAAATACATCACCGCCCACAAGATAGCCGCCCCGGCCGGTGCCCCCTACGAACCCCTCAAGGAGCCCGCCGTGCCCGACGGCCATCCCGACAAGACGGCCGCCAAGCCGACCCACGCCAACTTCCACTTCTCCGGCAAGATCGCCTTCCGTCTGCTCTTGGGCGTGATTGTCATCTATTTCGTGACCACATACTCGTCTG
Organism: uncultured Sangeribacter sp.; assembly: GCA_964618395.1. GTDB lineage: Bacteria > Bacteroidota > Bacteroidia > Bacteroidales > Muribaculaceae > Lepagella. The sequence continues at coordinate 2,773 of CAZUAK010000110.1, read as the reverse complement.
AGGTCATCTCCTACTATCTCCCCTTCACCTTCAAGCACTACGGTCTGTCGACGGCCGACACCGGCGACGCCACGTCTCTCTACTTCCTGGCCTGCACGCTGGCCGGCTTCGCACTGCCGAAGACCATTAAATATGTCGGCAAGGATGTGCTCATCTACGGTGCGATAGTCGTCATGCTCACCCTGTATGCCGTCGGGTTCTTCCACCACTACGCCGCCTATCTTGTAGCCATCGCGCTGATGGGCTTCGCCTACGGCACGATGCAGCCCATCATCTATGACAAGGCCACGTATCTCGCACCGAACGCCAAAGAGTCGAGCAAATATTTCAGCTACGTACTGGCCGCCAACTATGTCGGCATCTCGCTGACTCCGGTCATCGTCAGCGCCTTGAAGCGGCTGTTTGATGCCGGAAGCGATCCGAACTTCTCGTATATCCTCAACGGCTCGATCATGATTCTGCTGCTCGCCTTCATGTACTGGAGGCGCAAGACCTACTCAGTCGAGGTCAATCCCAAGCTCTACAAATAATGGGTGCGGGTTGCAAGCCCGCAATAAAATAGGCTCGTAATGGGTGCGGGTTGCAAACCAGCAATCAAATAGGCTCGCGGGTTGCAAACCCGCGAGGACGAAACACCCGCGGGTACGATAATGAAATGTCGCAGTGACCTTTTTTAGGTCACTGCGACATCTGCGTCCGTGCGGGTTTGCAACCCGCACGTGAGGAGTGCGGGGGTGATATTCAAAAAAGTGTATTTGTATTGTCAAAACGATTTAAACCGTTTGTCGGGTGTTTCGGGCCTCTCAGCGGCGGTTTGTGCGCCTTGTGGAGGGTTTCCGGAATGGCGGGGTGGGAAAAGAGCCTCTCTGTATCGGACTGATTTAGAATTTTTTAGAAAGAGGCGAATTAACACTTTTTGATGCTTAGGTTCAGGGGATTAGTATCGGGCGGAAGTGAGAAAAGGTTTAATTTTAACACTTCATTTTAAACTATCTTAACTTCTCGTAAGTTTTATTAACTATATTAGGGGTTGTTTTATCAATTTCTATGCGTAATTTTGCACCGACTTAGGAATCAAGTGGCTACAACTTTGGGAATGTGACAGCCGGCGGGGATAAAACCTGCCGTAGAGCATATTTTAAAAGCTTAACTACAAACCTATATTTCAATATTAACCTTAACCCAAATTTTATGACACTCAAACTCGGAACACTCTTGTTGCTTTCCGCTTCGGCAGCAGCTATGAGCGCCCAGACTCCGGTAGCAGGTGACATCTACTCGCAGACGGGTAGTGCCGACCTGAACGGAAAGGTGGTCGTTTATAACTTCGCCAACTGGCACGCCGGAGAGATGGAAGGAGACGTCTCCCTGTGGTCTGCTCTGTTTGACGAGTTGATGGACATCGAGATCATCAACGACGGCGTCAACGGAGTCATTGCCGATATGGACGGCATCAGTGTGAGCTGGAACAGTGTCGACAAGCAGTTTATCGTAGACTGTGCAGCTGACAAGCTCGGCCGCACCCAGGTTCTGGTAGCCGACATCAACGGCATGAACCGCGGAATGGTAACTGTGGACGAGACTCCCGCTCAAATTTCACTTTCTAACTATGTCAACGGCACATACGTAGTAGCTGTTGCTGTAGACGGCAAACTAGTCAAAACATTTAAAATTATCTTGAAGTAATGAAAAAGATTTTACTTTCTTCTTTAGTGGCTGCCGCTGCAGCCATGCCCGCTTTCGCCGGCGTTGAGAACCTCAACTACCAGGCAGTAATCAAAAACGCTGACGGTCTCGTAAAGGATCAGAAGGTCGAGATGAAGTTCGAACTTCTCAACGACGCTCAGGAAGTTGTATACACTGAGGAGCAGGCTCCCATGACCAACGCAGCCGGCCTCGTAGTGTGCCAGCTCGGCGAAAACAACGACCTCACCGAAATCAACTGGAACGACCTCAAGCTCCGCGTTTCCATCAACTTCGGCACCGGTTATGAAGTTATCTCTAACGAGACTGTATCTTCAGTTCCCTCTGCTCTCTACTCTCTGAAGTCTGCCGACACCGAGGCTCTCTACGACCAGGTAGACGCTTTCGCAACCATGGTTGAGAACCGCATGGACAAGGTTCAGGGCCAGGTTGACGGTCTCGACTCAGACCTCGAGAACATCAAGGAAAACCTCGACAACTCTTTCACCGTTGTTAACGCCGCTATCGCAGAGGTAGAAGGCCAGGTTGAGAACCTCAACATGGTAGCTGCCGTTGTTCGCGTAAACGAAGAGAACATCGACACTCTGACCGACGAACTCCAGAAGACTCAGGGCACTGTGAACGATCTCAACGACACCGTTCGCAACATGGGTGCTGACATCGCACGCATCGACGGCCTCGCACAGGACATCGAGAACATGGGCGAGAACCTCGACAACACCTTCGGTGAGGTTAACACCAAGCTCGCTGACGTAGACAACCAGCTCGAGAACCTCAACATGCTCGGTGAAGTTGTTCGCGCTAACGAACAGGCTATCGACGAACTCAACACCAACACCGAAGCTTTCGCTGTTATGGTTGAGAACCGCCTCGACAAGATCCAGAAGCAGGTTGACCTCGCTGACAACACTACCGAAGAGAACTACGACGACCTGAAGGGTTCTATCGAGCGCATCAACGGCATGAACACTCAGATGATCGGCCAGATCGGTGAGATCACTGACGAACTCCAGAAGACTCAGGGCGAAGTTGCCGAGCTCACTGACAACGTTCGCAACATGGGTGCTGA
>CAZUAK010000109.1:0-6706 GCA_964618395.1 uncultured Sangeribacter sp. | reverse complement strand
TGGCCGACATGGCCGTGCAGTGCTTCGCCGGCAACTGTGCCCGCGGCATGAGCCTCGTGGCTCTCCACAACGGTGGAGGTGTCGGCATCGGCAAGTCCATCAACGGCGGTTTCGGAATGCTCTGTGACGGTTCTGACCGTGTTGACGAAATCCTCACCAAGGCTATGCTTTGGGACGTGATGGGCGGTGTTGCGCGCCGCAGCTGGGCCCGCAATGAAAACGCCATGTCTACCGTCGAGGAGTGGAACGACACGATGGGCGACAAGGGATTCATGATCACCGAGCCGTTCATCGCCGACGAGGACCTCATCACCAAGACCGTCGCCAAGAAATGAAAGGCAATTTAGTCATACATAACGCTCACATCTTCACCCCCGTCGGCATGGAAGCCGCCAAGGGGGCGAAGATGAAGGAGCTGCTCGAGATCCCCAAGGGTTGCATCGTCGTCACCGACGGCCGAATCGCCTATGTCGGCGCAGACCTGGCTGACTCCGAACTCGGAACCGAGGCTCCTCAGTGGGAGAAGTTCGACGCCGAGGGACACGCCGTAATCCCCGGTTTTGTGGATTCGCATACTCACCTGGTCTTCGGCGGATACCGTCCCGATGAATTCTCATGGAGACTGAAGGGCGACTCTTACATGTCCATCATGGAACGTGGCGGCGGTATCCAGTCTACCGTCAACGCCACCCGCGAGACCTCTGAGGAGGAGCTCAAGGAGAAGGCCCGCAAGTTCCTGAAGCGCATGGCGCTGATGGGCGTGACGACCGTCGAGGCGAAGAGCGGATACGGCCTTGACGTGCAGACCGAGGAGAAGATGCTCAATGTCATCAACGCCCTTGCCGGTGACGCGGAAGCACCCGTCGGTGTCGTTTCGACTTTCCTCGGTGCACACGCCGTGCCGAAGGAGTACAAGGGCCGGACCGACGAGTATGTCGACCTGGTGATAAACGAAATGCTCCCCCGCTTTAAGGATAAGGCCGAGTTCTGCGACATCTTCACCGAGAAGAACGTGTTCGAAATCGAGGAGTCACGCCGCCTCATGCAGGCTGCCAAGGACATGGGGTATAAACTCAAGTTCCACGCTGACGAGATTGTGACCCTCGGCGGCGCGGAATTGGCGGCCGAACTGGGTGCCGTATCAGCAGACCACCTTCTCCATGTTTCTGACGAGGGTGTGCGCGCCATGGCCGAGAAGGGTGTCGTGGCGACCCTGCTCCCCCTGACGGCGTTCGCCCTCAAGGAGCCGTACGCCCCGGCCCGCAAGTTTATAGAAGCCGGCGCCGCTGTCGCCCTGGCCTCTGACCTGAACCCGGGCAGCTGCTTCTCCGGCTCGATACCTTTGACAATCGCCCTTGCCTGCATCTACATGAACATGACTGTCGAAGAGACCCTGACCGCCCTGACACTGAACGGTGCAGCAGCCGTAAACCGGGCTGATTCTGTCGGCTCGCTTGAGGTCGGAAAGTTCGGCGACATCGTCATGCTCGATTTCGACACCATCAACGCCCTCCCCTACTACGTCGGCATGAACTGCGTGAAGACGGTCTGGCGAGGAGGCGTGAAGATTGTCGAAAATATCTGACCCTAAGGCAAGAAGCCAAGACTTTCTTTAAAGGCCCTCAAGGTCTGCTTTAATATTAAATCCATATCTCAAAATAACTTAAGTCTGAATATCTTCCTATCATGGAACCTCTAAAGACATACGCCATAGGTTCTTCCCCTCTTACCTATGATCTCATTGAACGTATCCTCAAAGACGGGACCCACCTCACCCTCTCGGAAGAGGCTGTAGAAAAGATTCAGCACTGCCGCGACTTCCTCGACCGCAAGACCGAGGACTCCGATGTGCCCATCTACGGTGTCACCACCGGTTTCGGCTCTCTCTGCAACCGCTCCATCTCTCCCGAGGAGCTCTCCACACTCCAGTCCAACCTGGTGAAGAGCCACTCCTGCAGCGTCGGCACACCCGTAGACAAGACCGTTGTCAAACTGATGCTCCTCCTGAAGGCCCACGCTCTGTCAATGGGCTTCAGCGGCGTTCAGGTCGAGACCGTTCAGCGTATCCTCGATTTCTATAACAATGACGTGCTGCCCGTTGTGTATGACCGCGGCTCTCTCGGTGCGTCGGGCGACCTCGCTCCGCTCGCAAACCTCTTCCTCCCCCTCATCGGCGAAGGCGAGGTTGTGTATGACGGCAAGGTCATCAAGGGCAGCGAGGCTCTCAACATCTTCGGCTGGAAGCCCATCACCCTCAAGAGCAAGGAAGGTCTGGCACTGCTTAACGGCACCCAGTTCATGTCGGCAAACGGCATCAAGGCCCTCATCGACGGCTGGCACCTCGTGAACTGCTTCGACCTTTTCGGCGCCATGTCTCTCGAAGCCTTCGACGGACGTATCGAGCCTTTCTTCGACTGCATCCAGCAGGTTCGCCCTCACCCCGGACAGATAGAGACCGGCCGTGTCTTCCGCGAGCTCCTGAAGGGCTCTGAAATCATCGAGCGCGAGAAGAAGCACGTTCAGGACCCCTACTCCTTCCGCTGCATTCCGCAGGTTCACGGTGCCGTAAAGGATGCCATGAACCACGTGACCGACGTGCTTCACATCGAGATCAACTCAGTGACCGACAACCCGACCGTCTTCCCCGATGACGATATGGTGGTTTCTGGAGGTAACTTCCACGGCGAGCCCCTCGCACTGGCGTTCGACTACATGGGTGTGGCCCTCCACGAGCTCGGAAACATCTCTGAGCGTCGCGTGGCCCAGCTCATCCTCGGCCTGCGCGGTCTGCCGGAGTTCCTCGTAGCTCACCCGGGCCTCAACTCCGGCTTCATGATTCCGCAGTATGCCGCCGCTTCAATGGTGAGCCAGAACAAGATGTATGCCTGGCCCGCTTCTTGCGACAGCATCGTGAGCTCGAACGGTCAGGAGGACCTCGTGTCGATGGGTGCCAACGCCGCCACCAAGCTCCACAAAATCATCGCCAACCTCAAGTATATCGCCGCCATCGAGCTGATGAACGCAGCACAGGGCATCGACTTCCGCCGCCCGCTGAAGTCTTCTCCCTATATCGAGAAGGTGATGGAGGAGTATCGCAAACACGTGAAGTTCGTAGAGGAGGATGTTGTCATGACCGACTACATCACCGCCACGATGAACTTCCTGGACGGTTTCCACATCGACCTGGAAGATGAGGTTCAGACCCCTGCATAACTTAGGGACGACTCAATATGAACGATAAATTCTCAATAGAACAGTTGAAGGAGCGCCATTCCGTGCGCTCCTTCATCGATTCTCCCCTCCCCGACTCGACCCGAGACACCATCAAGGCCATGCTGACGATGATAAACACCCACGAGGCGGGGATGCACTTCGAGGCGTTTTTTGACAATGATGACCCGTTCAGGGGATTCGCCCGCAGTTACGGGTTCTTCAAGAATCCGAAGAACTATATCGCGGCCGTGGTCGATATGTCGTTCCCTGATCCCTACGAGCGGGCCGGATATTGTGCCGAGCAGGTGGTACTCAATATGGTATCCATGGGACTGGGCACCTGTTTTGTAGGAGGCACTTTTGACTCGAAACACACCGGCGTCAACCTCCGCGTTGACCGTAAGATTCTTTTCGTCATTCTTTTCGGTTATGAGGATAAGCAGATAAAGCGGCCTGTCCAAGGGTTCTTCATGAAGATGATGAAGCGGAATAACATCGCCGCTGAGAAGTTCTTCGTCGGTACTGCGGAGGAACTCGCCCGCGCCCGTGAGCTCTGTCCGAAGCTTGACGAATGTCTCATGGCTCTCGATTGCTCACCCTCTTCACTGAACAAACGACCGGCGAGACTGCGCCTTAAGGACGACAAACTCGATGTTTTTCTTCCGGACAAGAAGGACGATAAACAGTTTATTGACCTGGGGATAGCAAAATTCAACGTTCAGGCCGTCCTGCCCGCAGAGATGGAAGAGATACTCCTCTCGCCGGTCTGAGCTTAGACCGCGGTAAATAGGGTCTCAGGTGAGACCCCGTTTCAAATAATGGGGTCTGAATATCTGGGTCTCAGCCTACTATAGATTATGGGTTACAAAAAGGATAAACAGAAGGCGCTGGAAGAGGGTGTTATCGGCGAGAAAATGGTGAGGGAATATCTGCTTACGGAGGGGTACACCATTATGGAGAAGAACTGGAGCCCCTCTCCTACCTCTAAGCTCGAGCTGGACATCATTGCGCAGAAGGATATGCACGTCGCCTTTATCGAGGTGAAGACCCGGTCAGGGGCGACTGCGGATCCGTTCGAGGCAATCACGCCCAAGAAGATAGCCAATATATGTAAAGCTGCCGACTCATTTCTGAGTCAGCAGGAATACATGTACGAGTATCGTTTCGACGTCGCCGCCGTTACCTTTCCCAAAGACGGAGACCCAGTACTGGAGTATGTCAAGGATGCGTTCCTCCCGCCGTTGGGCAACAAGTGACGGTGGCCTTTTGCTGGAAGTGACAGTTACCTTTCCCGAAACGGCTTATTCCATCTCATGGATGGTTATCCGTTGCGAGAAAGTTTTGTCGCGAGCGAACTTGTAAGTTTTCAAGAACGTTTGACCAGACGGACAACGTTTTCAACGTGGTGCGTGTGGGGGAACATATCGACGGGCTGAACGTCCGTCACCTTATATTTGGCGTCAAGAAGCTGAAGGTCCCTGGCCTGGGTTGAGGGATTGCAGCTGACATAGACTATCACTTCCGACTCCGCCCTCAGGACGGTGTTGACTACGTCTTCGTGCATACCGGCACGCGGGGGGTCGATTATCATGATTTCGGGACGGCCGTGTTCTTCGATAAAGCTGTCTGTCAGAACATCCTTCATGTCTCCGGCATAAAAGAGGGTGTTCTCGAGGCCGTTTACACGCGAGTTCAACTTGGCATCTTCTATTGCCTCCTCTACATATTCTATACCGACAACCTTTCCGGCCCTTCGGGCTACGAAGTTGGCGATTGTGCCGGTTCCGGTATACAGATCGTAGACCAGCGGCTTGTCGGCCTCGTCCCTCCCCTCGAAGGCGAATTTGGCCGCCACCTTATATAGCTCGTGCGCCTGTTTGGAGTTGGTCTGATAGAACGATTTTGCATTGACCCTGAATTTCAGGCCTTCCATCTCCTCTTCTATGTAGTCCGGTCCGGAGTAGGACACAATGTCGAGTCCGGTCATGGAGTCGTTCAGCTTGAGGTTGACCGTATAGAGGAGCGAGGTGATCTCAGGAAACTTTTCCTTCAACGCCTCCATCAGCATCTTGATTTTCGCCGGGTCCTCCTCACCGAACTGTACACAGACCATGATCTGTCCGGTAGAAGCGATGCGTATCATGACCGTGCGCAGTAGTCCCCGGTTCTCCTTTATATTATAGAAGGTGAGTCCGTTCTCTTCGGCAAATTCATAGATGAAGTTTCGGATTGAGTTTCCTATCTCTGCCTGGAGAAAACAGCGGTCAATGTGAAGCACCTTGTCGAATGCGCCGGGGATGTGGAAGCCGAGGGCATGGCCTGAGTCGCTGAATTCCTTTCCGGACTTCACCTCTTCCCAGGTTCTCCACCTTTTGTCAGAGAAGGTGTATTCCATCTTATTGCGGTAGCTCCATATATCGTGAGAGCCGAGTATCGGGCTGATTTCGGGGAGTTCGACCTTGGCTATCCTTGTGAGCGCGTCGTATACCTGCTGTTGCTTGTGTTTAAGCTGCTCTTCATAAGGGAGATGCTGCCACTTACACCCGCCGCAGACGGTGAAGTGGGCGCAACGGGGTTCAATACGGTCGGCCGAGGGACTGACTATCCTCTCTATGTGACCTTCGGCGTAGGAGCGCTTCTTCTTGTCTATCTTCAGGTCTATGATGTCACCCGGCGCACCGTAAGGGAAGAAGACGACAATCTCGCTTTCGTCTCCCTCGCGCAGCTTCACTCGGGCCAGGGCCTTGCCTTCGGCGGCGATTCCGCTGACCTCCACACCGGATAATGTAGGTAATTCTTTTCTCTTTCTTCCCATTTATAAAAGGATGTTTCTTTTGGGCGAAGCCGTCCGGGCGACCGACATTTCACCGACTGGTCACGCTGGACACTTCCGTTAAGACCCCATTTAAAAAAAATGGATCTTAGTTCGGCTGACAAAATTAAGCAATAATGGGATGATACCAAAAGATTTATTCAAATTTTCTGAAATGTTTTCGTATCTCATTTAAAATTTGTAAATTTGCAGTTGCTTCCGATGTGGAGACCCTCCTCGGGTCTTGTTTCTCCTCCTTCCCACTGAGGCCGGTTTTGATAAAATTATCATAACTTTATAAACGACAATTATTTAACATCTAACAAATGGCAAAGAAAGTCTATACTTTCGGCAACGGAAAAGCCGAAGGTAATGCCGAGATGAGAAACCTTCTCGGCGGCAAAGGTGCCAACCTTGCCGAAATGAACTTGCTCGGCATGCCCGTGCCTCCCGGTTTCACCATCACGACCGAGGTCTGCACCGAGTACACCCAGTATGGCCGCGACAAAGTTGTCGAGGACATTCAGGAAGACGTCAAGAAAGCTATCGCTCACGTTGAAGCGCTCACCGGTAATAAATTTGACGACCCCTCAAATCCCCTGCTCGTTTCCGTTCGTTCTGGCGCACGCGCCTCTATGCCCGGCATGATGGACACCGTCCTCAACCTCGGCATGAACGACG
>CAZUAK010000108.1:0-6719 GCA_964618395.1 uncultured Sangeribacter sp. | reverse complement strand
CAACGCGCGGAGCGTGTTGACGTCGATGTCGTTGGTCGGCTCGTCGAGCAGCAGGACATTTCCCTCCTCTTTCAGGGCCATGGCCAGGTGCAGACGGTTGCGCTCACCGCCTGAAAGCACTCCGATTTTCTTTTCCTGGTCAGCGCCCGTAAAGTTGAACTTCGACAGATATGCGCGTGCGTTCATGTCACGTCCGCCCATTCTGAAGGACTCGACTCCCTGGGAGATAACCTCGTAGACCGATTTTTCGGGCGACAGGTCCTTGTGGTTCTGGTCCACATAGGCGATTTTTACGGTCTCGCCTACCTCGAAGTCACCCTTATCCTGCTTCTCTTGACCCATGATGAGGCGGAAGAGGGTCGTTTTGCCCGCGCCGTTGGGACCGATGACACCCACGATACCGTTCGGGGGGAGCATGAAGTTCAGGTCATCGAAAAGCACCTTGTCATCATACGCCTTGGCGACACCCTTTGCCTCGATAACCTTGTTTCCCAGACGGGGACCGTTCGGAATGAAGATTTCGAGTTTCTCCTCTCGGGCCTTCTGGTCCTCGTTGAGCAGGCGGTCATAGCTCGACAGACGGGCCTTGCCCTTGGCCTGACGTGCCTTCGGGGCCATCCTCACCCATTCCAACTCACGCTCAAGGGTCTTGCGGCGTTTGCTGGCCTGCTTCTCCTCCTGAGCCATGCGCTTGGTCTTCTGGTCGAGCCATGAGGAATAGTTTCCCTTCCAGGGGATACCCTCACCGCGGTCGAGTTCGAGAATCCACCCTGCGACATGATCGAGGAAGTAGCGGTCGTGAGTGACGGCGATGACGGTGCCGGGATACTGCTGAAGATGCTGCTCGAGCCAGTCGATAGACTCGGCGTCAAGATGGTTGGTGGGCTCGTCGAGAAGAAGGATGTCCGGCTGCTGGAGAAGCAGACGGCAGAGTGCCACGCGACGACGCTCGCCGCCGGAGAGGACCGCAATCTTCTTGTCGTCCGGCGGACAGCGGAGCGCATCCATGGCACGCTCCAGCTTGTTGTCGATGTTCCACGCGTCGGCCGCATCGAGCTTATCCTGAAGCTCCGCCTGACGCGCCATTAACTGGTCCATCTTCTCCGGATTCTCCAATACCTCCGGGTCACAGAAGGCATTGTTCACCTCTTCATATTCGGCCAGAAGGTCCATCACGGGCTGCACACCCTCCTGAACGACCTCCTTGACGGTTTTCTCAGGGTCGAGCTTCGGGTCCTGCTCGAGGTATCCAACCGAATAACCCGGCGAGAAGACGACATTGCCCTGATAGCTCTTGTCGAGGCCGGCGATGATCTTCAAAAGCGTTGACTTACCGGAGCCGTTGAGACCGATGATGCCGATTTTGGCACCGTAAAAGAAAGAGAGGTAGATGTCTTTGAGGATTTGTCTCTGAGGGGGGATGACCTTTGACACCCCGACCATCGAGAATATGATTTTTTTATCGTCTGCCATTTCTTTGTTTTCTGATTTATGGAAGTCCTTATCTGTAAGACTTCGTTTCAAAAATCTCTAACGTGAACATGCCGAAGGCATGCCCCTACAATTCAACTTTTTGTCCCCCTGTCAACTTATTTTCCCGCGCCCCCTTTCGTGCGGTATGAACAGTTGACCTTACCCTTGGCGATGTTCCCGAGTTTAGCCTTTATCAACTGCTTTCTTATCGGAGAGATGCGGTCGGTGAACACCTTCCCTTCAAGGTGGTCATACTCGTGCTGCATGATGCGGCTGAGGAAGCCATAGAAATCCTCTTCGTGCTCCTCGAAGTTCTCGTCGAGCCAGTTGAGGCGAACATGCTCAACACGCTTGACATTCTCATTCAGACCCGGAAGCGACAGGCAACCTTCGGGACGCGAAACCGGTTCCTGGTCTTCGATGACGTCCAGCTCGGGATTGATGAGAACCATTTTAGAGTCGGCACACTCCGGAAAATCCTCGGCGAGCGGAGAGCCGTCAAGGACTATAAGACGTATCGGCAGGCCGATCTGGGGGGCTGCCAGACCTACGCCGTCAGAAGCATACATGGTCTCCCACATATTCTCTATGAGCTGCTTGAGGTCGGGATAGTCGGGATCTATTTCTTCGGTCTCGTCCCTAAGCACGTGAGAGCCGTAAAGATATACAGGTAATTTCATTTATATTTGAGTGATTTTATTATTCTTACAGTAGTGTTGAACAGTGACGATATCAATCAGTCGTATAGATGATGAGAGAGCGCGTAACCGCGCACACGTTCATCCATCAGAGGGGAGGGAGGAAGATGCGGAACAGCCAGCTCCCTTCTAAGCTCGGTCGAGGAGATGTCTGTCAGAGGTGCATCTTCGAGATATGAGACCTCCGCCGGGAGAGTCTCAGGACTGATTTCCACCCCGGGCCGGGGATAGACAATCGGATGATAGTCCCTGACGATTTCTTCCGGATTGCGCCACCGGGAGAAGGCAGTCCAGTTATCCGCCCCTATGATAAGGCGGAAACGCCGGTCGGGCCACTTCTCGGACATTGCCGTCAGAGTCCTGTATGTATACGAGGGCAAAGGGAGGCCGGCCTCAAAGTCAGAAGCCGTTACGCCCTCGATTGACTCTGTCGCCAGGCGTGCCATTGCCAACCTGTCGGCGAAGCCGACGGGAGGACGCTCGGCCTTAAGGGGGTTCAGCGGCGAGACCATCAGCCACACTTCATCACAGAGACCGGACTCGATGACGTGGCGTGCGAGCGACGTGTGGCCTTTATGGATAGGGTCAAACGACCCGCCGAAAACACCTGTTGTCTTCACCGCGGGCCTCTGCTTACGCATCCAGGATGAGCTGCGCCACCTCACCGGCAGCACGTTCGAGGGTATCGTTGACTACCTGGCGGTCAAAGCGCGGGGCGAAGCTGAGCTCAAAGTCGGCCTTTTCAAGACGCTTGGAGATTGTCTCTTCGGAGTCTGTTCCGCGACCGCGCAGCCGGCTCTCAAGTTCTTCTTTCGACGGCGGCAGTATAAAGATGGTCAGGGCGCCGTCTCCGAAGCGTTTCTTGATGTTGAGCGCCCCTTTGACATCAATGTCCATGATGACGTTGTTGCCAGAGTCTATGATGCGCTCCACTTCAGAGACGAGTGTGCCGTAGCACGTTCCGGGATAAACCTCCTCCCACTCTACGAATTCGCCTCCGTCCACCTTCTCCTTGAACTCCTCGGGGGTCAGGAAATAGTATTCCACGCCATGTTTTTCTGTTCCCCTTGGCTTGCGCGAGGTCGCCGAGATGGAGAACCGAAGGCGCAGTTCCGGACGGCTGATGATCTTCGAGACTATCGATGACTTTCCGGTCCCCGAGGGAGCGGAGAGGACAAATATCTTACCTTTGGACTCCATATTATCACAAGACATTGAGAACCTGTTCCTTTATCTGTTCGAGCTCATCCTTCATACGGACCACGATCTTTTGAATCTCGGCATGGTTGGCCTTCGAGCCGAGGGTGTTTATCTCGCGCCCCATCTCCTGGGCGATGAAGCCGAGTTTCTTTCCCTGACCGCAGACGAAATCGTCGTTCTCGCCGCCGAGGGTCTCGAGGAAGTAGTTGAGATGTGACCGCAGACGCAGCTTCTCCTCGTTGACATCAAGCTTTTCGATATAGAAGATAAGCTCCTGCTCCAGGCGTCCCTTGTCATACTCGATAGAGTCGAGCCGCCCGAGCTGGTCTTCAAGACGCTGGCGAACTTTGGGGACACGTTCATGCTCAAAAGGCTCTACCTCTTTGAGCAGCGCGGTTATATTCTCGATTTTTTTGACGAAGAACACATACAGCTTGGCACCCTCGACGCGGCGGAACTCGGTCAGGTTGGCGATGGCCGACTCTACAGCCTCGCGGAAGGCCTTCTTGTCGTCTTCTGCGAGCTGGGCCGTTTCGGTCTTCAGGGCGTCGGGCATCCTCATCAGGAGCGTATACCAGTCAGAGGGTTCCGGAAGGTCCAGCTTGTCGCCAAGTTCCTCAAACTGTTGCTTATAGGCGGCCAGGATCTCGGTGTTAAGCCGGGCGGGGGCCTCCGGGACGGTCATTTCGACCGTGACGGCCATCTCGACCTTTCCGCGTTCGAGCCGCGAGGCGATGAGGTTGCGAACGTCGACCTCCATTTCGCGCAGAACGGGGGGAACCCGCATCATCAGGTCGAGTTGTTTACTGTTAAGCGATTTGAGTTCAACGGTCATCCGGCGAGTCGCAGACGAGGCGACCCCTTTGCCGAATCCGGTCATGGAGTAGATCATCAGTGTCTGGTTTATCTCGCAAAATTAGCGAATATTCACGAGATATGCAATTTGGCGGTTTCGAAAATAAAACTTAATTTTGCGCCCGCAAAGGTGTCTGCCGGACGGCGAAGAGTCGTCAAGGTCCGTCAGACTCAAACCCGGACTGAGAAAATGACGGATGTCATCCACCATCCGGGGTCAAGGGAAGGCCGTGAAAACCGGCCGCAGTACCCGCTGCTGTGATTTATGCCGACACCGTCACGAGGTGTCGCCCCGCTCTGTTCAGGACCTCTGCTCAAGAGGTCCAATCCACTGGGTTTCAGCGCCCGGGAAGGAGAACGCCTGCGGAGAGTCAGGAGACCCCTGAGGCATGATAAGCCAGAAAACCTGCCGATGCATATTTTGTAATCCTTAATTTTTTTCAGTATGAAAAAATTAATCCTCTCGGCTCTCGGAGTGGCTGCTATGGCTTCGGGGGCGAACGCTGCGGGTGTCGGCGAAATGAATGATCCTACCGCTCAGGTAGTGGCCCCCGCTACATTTGAAGACCTCGGCCTCGCCCCCGACAGTTACTGGCGCGGCGATGTCGAAGACGAAGACTACGATTTCGGCTCGTTCCGGAGCGGTGACTTCGAGTTCCCTAATTTTTATATGGCCGAATACGGTACATGGGCTTGGTACGCCTATTCTTCGGTGACTGCCAACAACGGCACCACCTGGGTAGACCAGTTTCAGAGCGCGCCCGGAGGCGGACATGACTCTGCCACTTTCGGAGTCGCCTATGTCGACGCCTACATGGGTCCGGCCGACATCCTTGTTTACGGACCCGAAGAGGGCTCAGTCCTCGAGGGCATGTGGGTCACCAACGGCGCGTGGACGCGCCACTGCATCCTCAACGGCGACGGCATGTCGGGACCTTTCGAAAAGGGAGACTACCTGAAGGTAATCGTCACCGGATTCGATGCTGACGACGTAGTGACGGGGTCGACCGAATTCTATCTCGCCGACTACCGCTCCGAAAACGAGGCTGACCACTATGCGCTCGACACATGGGAGTGGATGGACCTCTCCGGAGCCGGCCTGCTCGACCACTTCCAGATATCCATGGAGACCACCAAGGTCAACGATTGGGGCCCGACCACGCCGATGTATGTGTGTATCGACGACGTAAACACCTCCAGCTCATTCAGCTCGGGCATCACGCGTCCGGCCGCAGAAGTGGGTCAGCGCACCGTCAGAATCCACACCCTCGACGGGCGCCTTGTCGGAACGGCCGCTGACTTCAGGACCGTGCACGACCTCACACCGGGCCTCTACATCCTCACCGACGGTCTGAAATCGAAGAAGATAATGGTTAAGTAAGACCACGTTTCACCCAAACAGGGAACTGGCAACAAAAGAAAACCGCCCCCTGTGGTCCTTCCTTATGTTAAAGGGGCGGCCGCAGGGGGAATTTAGTAGGATTTTATGGTGTCGGTTTCAAAAAAAATTGCTAATTTTGCAGAAACCGAAAATCTAACCAAATCTTATATAAAAACTACTATGTCAAAAGTAACAGTTGTAGGCGCCGGCAACGTAGGCGCAACCGCAGCTAACGTGATGGCACTGCGTGAGATCGCAGACGAAGTCGTAATGATCGACATCAAGGAAGGCGTATCTGAAGGTAAAGCCATGGACATGATGCAGACCGCAAATCTGCTCGACATGAACACCCGTATCAACGGCGTGACCAACGACTATGCAGCCACTGCAAACAGTGACGTCGTTGTCATCACTTCAGGTATCCCCCGCAAGCCCGGCATGACCCGCGAAGAGCTCATCGGTGTGAACGCCGGTATCGTTAAGCAGGTGACCGAGTCTGTACTCGCCCACAGCCCCAACGCTGTCATCGTCTGCGTTTCCAACCCGATGGACACCATGACCTACCTGATCCACAAGATCTCCGGTCTCCCCAAGAACCGCATCATCGGCATGGGCGGCGCTCTCGACTCCAGCCGTTTCAAATACTATCTGTCAAAGGCCCTCAACGCAAACCCCAACGAGGTTGAAGGTTTCGTAATCGGCGGCCACGGCGACACCACCATGATCCCCATGAAGCGTTTCGCCACACTGCGCGGCATCCCCGTGACCAACTGGCTCGACGAGGAGACCCTCAACAAGGTTGTAGCCGACACCATGGTAGGCGGCGCCACCCTCACCAAGCTCCTCGGCACCAGCGCATGGTATGCTCCCGGTGCAGCTACCGCTGAGGTCGTAGAGGCTGTCATCCACGACCAGGACTGCATCATCCCCTGCTCCGCTCTGCTCGACGGCGAATATGGCGAGAAGGATCTCTGCATCGGCGTTCCCTGCGTTCTCGGCAAGGGCGGCATCAAGAAGATCATCGAACTCGACCTCACCGCTGAAGAAAAGGAACTTTTCCACAAGAGCGCAGAGGCTGTCCACAAAACAAACGAAGCACTCCCCTGCTAAAT